>CAYVDH010000011.1:0-40669 GCA_964450355.1 uncultured Flavobacteriaceae bacterium | reverse complement strand
CTTCACCAGCCACTGCTTTTGCTAACAAGGTTTTTCCGGTTCCAGGCGAACCTATTAATAAAGCTCCTTTTGGAATTTTACCACCTAATTTGGTGTATTTTTTTGGGTTTTTAAGAAAATCTACAATTTCCATTACTTCCACTTTAGCTTCGTCTAAACCGGCTACATCTTTGAAAGTAATGTTTACTTTGGTGTTTTTATCAAACAATTGCGCTTTGCTTCTTCCAATATTAAATATCTGGCCTGGACCGCTTCCACCTCCAGAACCACCGCCCATTCTTTTCATCATAAAACTCCAAATACCAATGAATAGTGCCAACATGATGATCCAATTTAAAATGTTCCATGTTGCTCCGTTGTCATAATGATTTTCAAATATGATATTATTTGCTTCTTTGTGTTCTGCTTTTAATGTTTCAAAATTTTTATTAAAAGCTTCAATGTTTGTTTCAAAAAAGTAGTGAGCAGATTTAGTTCCATAAGAACTTTCTGATTTTTTCTTGGCTTTAGCATGGAAATCATTTTTTAAAGCTTCTTCTTTGATGAAAACTTTTACTAATTTATCGTCAAATATTTCTATTTTTTGAACATCGTTTCTTAAAATCATTTCTCTTAGTTCATTCCAGTTGCTTTTCACACCTGTTGAGCTTGGGAAAAAACTAATGATTAAAAATCCTACCAATAATATACCCCAAATCCAATAAAAATTAAATTTAGGAGAGCTTGGTTTTTTGGGTCCAAAAGGGTTGTCTTCTCTGTTATTTGTGTTGTTGTCCATTGATTGTTTGAATATGTATCGTTTATTTTATTATATGGTAAAAATATAAATTATATGCAAAACTAAAGATTTGTTTAGTTATTATCTACAAAATATTGTTTACTATCTTATTTTTGCAAAAAATATTCCAATTAATTATGTACGGACAATTACAAAATCAATTACAAGAAGAATTAGCTCAAATTAAAGAAGCTGGTTTATTCAAAAATGAGCGTATCATTACCTCACCACAAGGCGCAGATATTAAATTAAACACTGGTCAGGAAGTAATTAATTTTTGTGCCAATAATTATTTGGGATTATCAAGTCATCCAAGAGTAATAGAGGCTGCCAAAAAGTCATTAGATACTCATGGTTTTGGAATGAGCAGTGTTAGATTCATATGTGGAACACAAGATATTCATAAAGAATTAGAAAAAACCATAGCTGATTTTTATGGAACTGAAGATACCATTCTATACGCTGCTGCTTTTGATGCCAATGGCGGTGTGTTTGAACCTTTGTTCAATGAAAATGATGCCATCATTTCTGATTCACTAAACCATGCATCCATCATTGATGGTGTCAGATTGTGTAAAGCTGCCAGATACAGATACAACAACAACGACATGGCCGATTTAGAATTGCAATTACAAAAAGCGAATGAAGCTGGTCATAGAAATAAAATCATTGTAACTGATGGTGTATTTAGCATGGATGGCTATGTGGCTCAATTAGATAAAATAGTAGCACTAGCTAATCAATACAATGCTCTTGTAATGGTAGATGAATGTCATGCCGCTGGTTTTATTGGAAAAACAGGCAAAGGCACTCCTGAATATTGTGGAGTTCATGGTCAAATTGACATCATCACTGGCACCTTAGGAAAAGCTTTGGGTGGTGCTATGGGTGGTTATACTACTGGCAAAAAAGAAGTCATTGACATGTTAAGACAAAGATCAAGACCTTATTTATTCTCTAATTCTCTTGCACCATCTATTGTTGCTGCAAGTATTGAAGTATTTAAATTAATCAATGAATCAACTTCGTTAAGAGATAAATTAGAAAAAAATGTCAATTATTTTAAAGCTGGTATCAAAGCCGCAGGTTTTGATTTTAAAGATGGAAACAGTGCCATAGTTCCTATTATGTTGTACGATGCCAAATTGAGTCAAACCATGGCTAATAAATTATTGGAAGAAGGCATATATGTGATTGGATTCTTTTATCCTGTTGTACCTAAAGACCAAGCCAGAATTAGGGTTCAATTATCTGCTGGTCATGAAATTCACCACTTAGACAAAGCAATTGCAGCTTTTACTAAAGTTGGCAAAGAACTTGGTGTCATTAAATAAAAGACTCTTTTGCATATATACCTTTTAAAAACTACTGATGCTGCCATTAATTTAGCTACAGAAGAATTTCTCTTAAAAAATACTGAAGAGGATGTCTTTATGTTGTGGCAAAATGAAAAAGCAATAGTCTGTGGCAAACATCAGAACACCCTATCTGAAATCAATTATCCATATTGCATTGAAAATAACATTGCCGTTCATCGAAGGCTAAGTGGAGGTGGAACAGTATTTCACGATATAGGTAACATCAATTTCTCATTCATTAAAAAACACACAGAAAAACAAGAAAACACCATTGATTTCAAGCAGTTTACTTTCCCTATCATTCATTATCTGAAAACCATAGGTATAACAGCAGAAAACAGTGGCAGAAACGATATTTTGATTGATGGATTAAAATTCAGTGGCAATGCTGAGCATTTGTATTTACAGAAAAAAAGAACTTTGCATCACGGCACCATTTTATTCAATAGTAACTTGCTTGAATTGTCTTTAGGTCTCAAAACATCAAATGGCACATACACCGACAAATCTGTCAAATCTGTAAGAAGCAAAGTGACCAATGTCATAAATCATTTACCTCAAAAAATGAGTATAAATGAATTTATTGATGGGCTTATAAAATGCATCATGAACTTGAACACCAATAGCGAATTAAAAGAATTAAATGAACTTAATTTAAATGAAATAGACTTATTGAGTAAAAATAAATACAATACTTGGGATTGGAATTACGCCTATTCTCCGAAATACCTCTTTGAAAAAAACACAACAGACCAGCACATTAAAATGGAAGTGAACAAAGGAGTTATACAATCTCTCGAATGGGAAGAAAATCCTCTATTTAATACATTATTCGTTGGAATAAACCACGATTTTTTAAGCATCAAAAATTTGCTCCTTAAAAATCAATATTCCTTTTCTGACAATGAAATACTTGATTGTTTTTTTTAAGTAATAAATCTATAAATTTGTAACATGAAAAAAGGACTATTGGTTTTTACTGGAATTTTAATTGCAAGTGCATTAATATACATTGCAGTATGCAGTTATACATACAGCGATGGCACCAGAAGTGGAGTTTTAATAAAATATTCACACAAAGGCATGGTATTTAAAACCTACGAAGGAGAATTGAATGCTGGAGTATTGAATACCAACATGCGTGGTTTAACTGCTAATTTATGGAACTTTAGTTCTATGAAAAACGATTCACTTGTCAATCAGCTTATATTGCTTGAAGGGCATTATGTTAGGCTGTATTACAAAGAGAAATTGAAAACCATGCCTTGGCAAGGAGAAACCAATTATTTGGTTTACAAAGTTGAAAAGTTAGATTAGTTTTCAGTATGACAAAAGCTGAATTGGCAGCAAAACTAAAGCATTATCTACCTGATGGAACAGAAGTATATGCTGTCAATTTAATGGTAAAACACAAAGTTCAATTAAAAATTACAAAACCTAGAACAAGTAAGTACGGGGACTACAGAGCTCCTCATAGGCATGATAATTTTCACAGAATAAGCATTAACAAAGATTTAAATCCCTATTCTTTTTTAACTACATTTTTACATGAGGTTGCTCATTTAATAGCCTTTGAAAAATACAAAAACTCCATAGAACCTCACGGCAAAGAATGGAAACGTGAATTTAAAGAATTATTAATTCCTATCGTGCAACACCACCAATTGCCTAATGAAATTCAAAATGCTTTAAAATTATACATGCACAATCCAGCTGCGAGCAGTTGTAGTGACAAAGAATTAAGTAAAGTATTGGCTAAATATGATAAAGACCAAAAATTATTGTTAGAGCAATTACCAGAAGGAAGTTATTTCAAACTGGATACAGGCAGAGTATTTCTAAAAGGCAAAAAACTCAGATCGTGGTATCAGTGTTATGAACAGCCCAGTAATAAGGAATACCGTGTAAGCGGAATCAGCAAAGTAGAACTTGTAGTAAAATAAAAAAGGGTTGAAAAATCAACCCCTTTTTATTACAAATTTTTATACCTTAATTCTTTTTTCAGTTTGGAATGAAATCTACTCCTAACTAATTTTAGTTTTAATTTATAAAACATTAAATACATGGCAGGCACAACTACCAATGTTAGGAATGAAGAGAAAGTAAGACCAAAAATGATGGTCCAAGCCAAAGGTCCCCAAAAAGTAACACTGTCTCCACCTATGAAGAAATCAGGATCTAATTCAGTAAAGAATTTAACAAAATTAATGTTTAACCCAATAGCCAGTGGAACTAAGCCTAAAACTGTAGTAGCTGCTGTTAATAATACTGGTGTCAATCTAGTACTTGAAGCTTCAATGATGGCATTTCTTGTTTTCAAACCTCTGGTTTTTAATTCATCTGTAAATTCAATTAATATAATTCCGTTTTTAACCACAATTCCTGCTAGGGCAACGATACCAACTCCTGTCATCACTATAGACATGGATTGGCCAGTAAGAGAAAACCCTAACAATACACCAATTAAACTCAAAAAGATAGTGATGAAAATGATGATTGGTTTTGATATGGAATTAAACTGAGTAACTAGAATTAAAAATACTAGACCTAAAGCAGACAACATAGCAAATCCTAAAAATGCAGCCGTTTCAGCTTGATCTTCTTGAGCTCCTGTTTGACTAACTATGTAACCATCTGGCAAACTAACTTCGTTTAAAACCTCTTTGATTTCAGCATTGATTTCATTGGCATTAAAACCATTGATAACATTAGATAAAAGAGTTACAATTCTTTTTTGATTTTTCCTATTGATACCGCTGTAAGTATTGCTAAAACTGATGTTGGCAATAGAAGACAATGGAACTTGTTTGAATTGACCAGAATTCATGTCTCTGAATGCTATCAATAAGTTCAATATGTCTTGAGGCTTTTCTTTGTAATTGTCTTTTAATTTTATCACAATATCCGATTCTTTATCTGCTTCTCTAAATTTAGAAACATCTTTACCATACATGGCAGTTCTTACAGCTAATGCCGCTTGAACAGTACTCACACCTTGTGTCATGGCTTTTTCTCTGTCTATATTGACTTGAATTTCTGGTTTATTTAATATCAAATCAGATTTTAATTCTTCAATTCCTTTTATTCCTGAATTATTAATGACATTGGTTAATTTTTGACTGTATTTAACAAGGGTGTCAAAATTCTCTCCTGCTAACTCAACGCTTATTGGTTTTCCTTGTGGTGGTCCACCTTGGTCTTTATCTACAGAAATTTCGCAACCTGGAATTTTAGGAATATTGGTTCTTATTTTTTCCATGGCTTCGGAAGTAGATAAACCTTCTCTTTCGCTGAATTGTTTATATGCCACAGTTACTTTACCTTTATGAGGTGCAGTAGTTCTATCAGGATTTCGAGGATCGCCAGCACCTATTCCAATATTGGTAATGATGGATTTTACCATAGGTTTATAAGGCTCCATAGATTTATTGACTGATTTTTCTATGATTTTGGTGATGCTATCAGTAACGTTTGCATCGGTTCCAATTGGCAATTTTATATACACATATGTAAAATTAGGATCTCTATTTGGAAAGAAATCCACCTTAGGAGTTCTTACTGAAAATATCCCAATTGTCACAATGAATAAAACAACCATGATGACCATCAACCAAGCTGGATTTCTTTTAGCTACAACATAGGCAAGTAACTGTTTGTATTTATTCATAAACGCAGGTATCGATTTGGTTTGAAAGCGTTTGATGACTGGTTCTAAAACATAAAAATTCAACAACAAACACAATATGCAAAACACTGCAAAATTTCCTAGAGCAAATCCACCAGATAAGTATCCTATCAAAGCAATAGCTCCAATCACAATGATTGGTTTTAATAGGTTTAACTTAAATGTTTTTTTGTACACCTTGTTGTCATCTTTCATGAAATCAACAGCAAAAATTGGATTGATAACAAATGCTACAAATAAGGACGCAAACAAAGTAATGATCAAAGTAATTGGCAAATATTTCATAAATTCACCAATGATGCCAGGCCAAAATATTAAAGGGAAAAACGGTGCAATTGTAGTAAGTGTTCCTGCAAACACAGGGATAATGACCGCACCTGCGGCTAATTTAGCAGCCATTTTAATGTCATGTTCCCCTTGATGAAAGATTCTATGGGTATTTTCTATTACAACTATGGCATCATCTACAACAATACCCAATGCCAATAAAAATGAAAACATAACGACAATGTTCAATGTAAATCCTAATGAAGGCATTAACAAAATAGCCAACAAAGAAGACAATGGAACTGCTAGTCCAACAAATACTGCTTGTTGAACTCCCATAAAGAACATCAGAATAAGCACTACCAATATAAAACCAATGATAACGGAATTAATTAAGTCATTTAATTGGTTGTTGGTAAAATCAGCTTGGTCTCCTGTTATTTTTATATCGATGTTAGGTGGTAATTTTGATTTCTTTAGATCTTCAATTTTCTCATTGATTTTTCCAGAAGCAGATATCAAATTTTGACCAGCCCTTTTAATGACATTGAGCGATATTACTGCTTTGTTATCTAATCTGGCAAAGTCTTGTTTTTCTTTTTGAGATAATTTTACATCGGCAATATCTCTTAGGTACAAATAATTTCCAAAAGCATTTTTAATAGGCAAATTTTGTATTTGAACTTCATTTTGAAATTCTCCTACAACTCTTATTCCTCTGCGCAAATCATCCATTCTGATTTCACCACCAGAAACGTTTACATTTTCTTGAGCTATGGTGGATTCTACATCTTGAAAAGTGATACCAGCTGCTTGCATTTTATACAAATCCAAATCCACATGAATCTCTTTTGTAGGAGCACCAATGATGTCCACACGAGTAATTTCATTTAAAGATTCTATTTCGTCTTTGATGTCATCAGCATATTCTTTCAACTTAAATAAATCATAATTACCTGCAACATTCACTTGCATGATAGGAAATTCTGAAAAGGCAATTTCTTGAATCACTGGATCGTTTTTCAAATCGGTGGGCAATTCACTTTTTGCTTTGTCCACAGCATCACTTACTTTTTGTTTAGCAACATCAGGATCCACATCGGTGTTGAACTCCACAGTTATTGCCGAAAAATCTTGAATGGAACTGCTGGTTACTTTTTTGACTCCTGATATGGCTTTTACTTGTTTTTCAATGGGTTTTGTCAGTAAATTTTCAACATCGCTTGGTGTAGTTCCCGGGTGAATAGTACTTACAAAAATGGTAGGCACTACAATGTCTGGAAATTGCTCTTTGGGCAAGCTATTGAACGTGCTGTAACCCATAAGCGTAATGATGATGGTAAATATATATACCGCTGTTTTATTGTCTATGCACCAACTGGTGAATTTAAATTCTTTAATTTTTGACATGATTATTTAATGATATTCACTACTTGACCTTCTAATAAATCTTCACCGCCTTGTATAATTAATAATTCTTCAGGAGCCAATCCTTCTTTGATTACAGTTTGATTGTTGTAACTCAATCCAAGTTGTACTACCTTTTGTTTCACTGTGTAAGTGTTGTTATTTTTAACAGCTACAAGAACTGTGTTATCACCTGTTGAAGATTTTTGAATGGCATTGACAGGAATTACAATTTTATTTTTTTCATTGGCATCATTTAACAACATTTTAGCCACTAAATTAGGTCTTAAGTTTTTTACACTTGATGGCACTTTTACTTCAACAATAAATGTACGGCTGGTGGTTGACACATTCAATGCTGCGTATGAAATGATGGAATTAAACTCGAGATTTAAATCCGAAATTTTAATGTTTACTTTATCTCCTTTTTTGATTGAACCAACATATGAGTCAGCAACTTTAGCAATGACTTTAAGGGTGTTCATGTTGACAATTCTAATACCGCCCATGCCTGGCATTGCTGTTTCACCTACTTTGATGTTTACTTCATCTACTACACCGCTGAAAGGAGCTACAATTTTACTCATTGCCAATTGAGCTCTGGTTGTTTTTAATCTTTTTTCAAGAGCTTCTTTGTTGTTTTTCGCTTGTAAATATTGTATTTCAGTTCCTATTTTTTGATTCCATAATCTTTCTTGTTTTTGAAATACTATTTCTGCCAAACTCAATTGATTTTCTATTTCTGCCACACTGGTTGCTAAAACGCTGTTATCTATTGTTGCTAACACTTGGCCAGCACTTACTTGTTGACCTTCAACAACATTTACAGAGGTAATCAAACCTCCCATTTTAGGATTAACAAGCACATTGTTTTCGCTTTCTACCATGCCTTGAATTTCTATAAAGTGACTGAAATTACTTAATGTGGTAGGCAAAGTGATGACATCTTTAACAAGACCAACTTTTTTTGCAGTATCTAGTTTTTCGATTTCTTTTTTTAGAACATCTATTTTGCCTTTTAATTCTTTTGCTTGACCTTCCAGTTTAGCAAGTTCTGTTTTTTTCCCTTCTAGTGAATTTTTATTCTGATTACAAGCAGAGATAAGAACAACAGTTGAAAGTATGATGAATAATTGTTTCATTTGAATGTATTTATTTTTGTTAATTTAATTTTGGTTGAATTCCTAAAGCTTGATGATAATCAATTTTTGCAATTAACAAATCATACAATGCTGTTAAATAGTTAGTTTGAGCTGTTTTTACATCTTGGTTAGCAGTAGTTAACTCAAGATTACTGCCTACTCCTTCTTTGTATTTTATACTGGTAATGTCAAAAATTCTGGTTGCTAAATCCAGATTCTCTTTTTGCTGATCTACATAATTTTGAGCATTTTCTACTTTTATTTTAGCTTGTAATGCTTCCAATTTCATTAAATTAGTGACATTGCTTATGGTGTTTTCTGTTTTAATTTTTTGAATTTTAGCTTTTTGAATTTTTGCATCGTTAGCAAATCCAGAAAAAATTGGCACATTCAATTGAAGTGCGTAAAAATAGTTATCGTACCACTTACCAAAATCCAAAGTTTCACCAAAATTTGTTTGCACATAAGAGAAAGCACCTACTAAGTTGGGATATTTCCCAAATTGATACCTTTTAATGTCGTATTCATTTAACAACAATTGTTGTTTCAAGATGGCGTAATCTGCTCGTTTTTCAACTACTAAATCACTGGTATCTGACAAAATAAATTTCTTATTGATATCGGTGATATTATCTGATAATTTTATAGGTTTTTCTGGCGAAATTCCCATTTTAGTTTTTAGTAAACCTAAGATGATTTCGAATTGATCATCAATTTTTTGTTTAGTAATGTCTATGTTGTTCAATTGTAATTTCAATCTATCTACTTCCAATGCTTCTACAAAACCTTCTTTGTTTAATTCTTTAGTTTGCAAATAAATGGTATTTAATGTATTTCTGTTTTCGTTGATTAACTTGCTATTTTCAAGTGTAATCAATGCTAAAAAATAAGTTTTAGCAACATCAATTTTTAAATCTGCTTCAGTTTTAAATGCAATTTTTTTAGATAATTCAGTAAATTCTTTAGCAGCTTTCAACCCCAGAAAATAGGTACCATCCAACATCAACCAACTGGCGTTAAGCGATGCTTGAGTGGTGTATTTATTACCAACTCTTAATGGAGTAGGTACTCCATTCAATGGAAAAACAAATACTTGTTTTTGCAAAGCATCTTGAAATTGTACTTGACCTCGCACTTGAGGAATACCAATGGCAGTTACTTCTTTAACTTGTTGTTCTGCGTAGGCAACATCGGCAATAGCGTTTTTGAAGCTAGGATTGTTAGCTACTGCATAATCCATGGCTTGCACAATATTAAAACTCAATGTATCTGAAGTTTTAGTTTGACCATAGGAATTGGTAATTAAAAGTAAGGCTAGGCTTAAAAAGCTCAATTGTTTAATTTTCATTAATCTATTTTTAATAATTCTTTTTTGTTTTTATTTAAATATTCTAATCCTTCTATACTGCAAATGGCATGTAAATGGTATTCAACTGCAGCTTGGTATTTTTCTTTAAAGGGAGTTTCATTTAATAATTGAATGTCTGAACTAATGCAGGTTTCAATTAATGAGATATAGAATGATGAGACGATAGATACTGGTATATTTTTTCTGTATATGTTTTGTTTTATCCCTAACTTGATGTTCTTTTCTAATTGATCCATCATTACTTTTTCACGGTGGTTCACCATGATTTGATAGGATTCAGGGTGGTATTTTTTTAAATCAAACATTAAACTAGGACTCACTTCTCTATGCATGCTTATCATGTGTTGAGCAATGGTAAGTACTTGTTTAATCGCATTGTCATTGTTGTTAAAAATCACATCACCTACCTTGTCCATGTTTTCTAAATGAAGGCTGATGGTTTTTTTAACTAAGTCGTCTTTATCTTGAACAAATTGATAAAGCGTTTTTTTAGACATGCTTAAATCTCGAGCAACCTCATCCATTGAAATGCTGCGAATGCCAAATTTCAAAAACAATTTTTCCGATGCTTTACAAATTTTATCTAACAAATCAATTCTCTTTTTGAAGGCGCAAAATAAATATTATAAAACTTAGGAAACAAATTTTATTTTTAAAGTTTCCAAAGTTTATCGAAAAAAAACTGTAATTAATCCTAAAGTGAATATGAGGTAGTTTTCAAAATTCAACTGAAGTAGAAGCAATCCTTAATGATTTAAAACAAAAAAGCCACTCACTAGGTAAATGAGCGGCTATTTTGCATCAGCGTATGAAATGGTTATATAATGAACGGCTCACATCATCAATTGAAACCGTTTATACTCAAATAGACGAAGAAATTAAAAATAAGTTGTTAGTTTTAATTTTAATGACAAAAAAATGACAATTAAGATTAATTTTGTGAAACAATTGGCCTTATAGTTTAATGGATAAAACAAAAGTTTCCGGAACTTTAAATCATGGTTCGATTCCATGTAGGGCCTCTATTTTAGAGATTTAATTGAAGATTGTAGATTTAATTATTTTTGTATTTAAATATTTAAATTCAAGTAGTAAATTTTAACTGTTTACTATTGCTAAAAAATCATTCACTCCAATCGGTTCGCTCTAGATTGCGAACCGAAAAGAATGAACTTAACTAAAACTAAACACAAAACATGCAACAAGCTTTCAATAATGGTAAGTTTCAATTAGAACCTTATTGAAAAAATATTACGATACAAATTTATGTGCCTAATTTATCCCCGTCAAGAACTGTTTTAAAAACGGTCGTTTTTTTTTAAAAACGGTAGGCAAAAAAAATTACTTAATTGATTTTAAGTCAATTAACTCGTCAAAAATTACTCGTTTAAACAAATTTAAAAAAATGTTGCAACTTATTTATTATCATTGCATTACAAAATATCGTCATTTTTACCATTCCAATGAACAAAAATCAATATTTAACAATTTTTACATTTTTTATCGCATTGATTGCTTTTTTCACCCATTTGTTAATCGATAGAGAATATTACACGGTAAAAAGCCTTATAGAATTAATAGATGATTATTCCCGAAAAAATGGTTATACAGATGATGTCATACATGACAAAAACATTAAATACATTCAATTGAACCTAATAAGTAGATTTAAATTGATAAAATTAAAAGCTTTAAAAAAATCTGAACCCTATAGAATTTCTATGGTTCTAAAATCCAATAAGAAAAGTGAAGTAATCATCATTAATGCCTTGTGCTTGGAAGATCATGTCAAATTCATTGAAATAAAATACTCCAATCTAGACAATAAAAAATTAGATTCTTTGAAGTCTTACATCTTCGAAAAAACGAATTACAAGGACATTGTTTATACTCAAATGAATTAAATTTTATATACATCTTTGAGTTTGTCATCTTTTTATCATTGCATTAAAAAAAAGCAATTTATATGTATTTAACTCGTTGATTTTGCAGAATGATTAAAAACAGGTTGGTGAAAACTAAAATACTCTTTGCATTGCTCATTGCCATTGCTTTAGAATTGTGCATTTATTTATGGTCATACTGGACTTCAACTTTTGAATCAACAAATTTTTTTGCCATTAAATCTGAATATATTTTTGATAAATGCGCAAGGTTAGCTGGTCGAGTTTCTACCGCTATCATCCTTATTCCAATGTTGATGGTAGCCTATTGGGGTCTTAATAAAATTTATGATGATAAACAAAAGAAAGAAAAGTTTATTTTGATTTTAACACTGTTTAGCTTTAATCATGTCATTCATTTGTTGTATGTTATTCTTCTTTTTAATTTTCATGGAAAATCACTGAACTTTGATTTACCCTTTGAAATAGGGGGAACATTGCATGGTGTAATGTCATTTATTTTAATTGTCATCATGCCATTCATCTTATGGAAATCTAAATCCTTGAATCAAATACTTAAATTCACAATCATACTATATTTAATCAATACCAGTGTTTTTATGATCAAGACCTTTATGAGCAAAATCAAACTACCTGAACATCCAGCATACCACAATCAATTAGGAATTGTTGTGCTCAGTTTAATGTGTCTATTGGTTTTGTTTAAAGTGATATTAGAGTTTAAATCTCAAACAAAAAAGGAATAAAAAAATTCAATTAATTTGTAAGTGTTATTTTGCTTAACAATTCAATTATTTAGATTTAAGCCTATCTCTCACTATTCCAAATACTGCATGAATTTCTACTCCCAGAAAAGACCTGTATTTATTTAAATTCCCAACACAAGCAGCTTGTAAACCAAAGTATCTACTAACCGGGAATTCGATTTTGGAAACATAAGAAAAACCTAAGGATTGATTTTTGTTGTAGTGTAATTTCCATGGTCTAAAACCTTGTTGACTGTCATCGAAAACTTTGTACGCTATTTCAGTTTTTACTAACGATGGGCCCAATTCAAAACCAAACCTAATTAGTTTTAATTTAGTTGGAAAAGTAATGCTAGGTCTTAAATTGTATGTTTTCACATAATCTTTAGGGGAACAATCTCCACCAAAAAAACAAGATTGTCTTTCATACCATTCTAATACGCCAGCGGCTTTCGTCATTCCATTGTATGACAAGCTTAATCCTAAATTGTTTTTATGAATTAAGTTTAAACCTAAGCTAAATTGGTTAGGACCCAATCCAGCATGAGCATAAACCAAATTTGGTTTGAAATTGTATTTAGTGTTTTCTTGTGCTTGTATAAAAACTTGGTTTAACAAGACTAAAAGGATGATTAATTTTTTCATGATTTTTGATTTTAAGTTGTATAATTAATTTAATAAAAATTGTGATAAGTTGATTTTTTCATTCATTGAGTTTCTAACTTTTCCAAAACAGAAAATTAAGTCGGCACTTAATCCAGTTGCAACTTTGTCAACTATGACTGTAGTTCCTAATTGAAGTCCTAAGTTTTTAAAAATTGGCAATTCTGCTTTAGCTCTTATAAAAAAACCAGCGCTGTTGTATTTTGTATTTTCAACGGTCGTGGTATTAGTATTCTCATTGAATTTATAACGATACAAAACAGATTGGTTAACTATTGGTCCCAATTCAAATCCATATCTTAAAAGTGGAGTATTGGTTTCAAATAATTTATTCCATCTTAACGAAACAGATTGCCTATCTATAAGTTTGGCATCCAAATCCCTTATTACTTTGGCGTGGTAAGACATAGAAAAACCCCAATTTTTATTTGTGATTGCATTCAATCCAAGTTCTTTTAGTCCATAATCACCTTTGAATTTGTAGGTGGAGGCATTCAAATAATAGAGATTGAATTTTGTTTTTTCTCCTGTTTGAGCTTGACTGATTGCATGAATAAAAAGCACAAGCATGACTACTAATTTGTATGTAAATTTTTTCATTTTTTATTTCTTATTTTACCTAAGTTAAAATTAATTTCAGCGCCATAAAATGCAGAGTATGTATTGAGGTTACAAACAGTTGCAAACTCCATACCTGCAAAGCGCAACAATGGGAAACCTATTTTGGTTTTAATTGATAGGCCTACTGTTTGGTGTTTTTTAAATACCACATTGGTATTAGCTCCAATGATGTTCCTATCGGTATCATAACTGATTAATTCGTTGTATTGCACAAAAGAAGGACCCGCTTCAATGCCAAACTGAATGAATCTGTCTTGTTTGAACAATTTGGACAACCTCAACGAATAGTGTTGGTAGTTGTCATAAGGATTGTTGAGGTAGTAACCTGTCATCAAATTGAAGGCATCAGGGATGTAATATTGGTGATTAGGGATGTCTTTGTATTTGTTGTAAGCAAGGGTAAGACCCAAATGGTTTTGAAAAACGGCATTGACACTGCTTTCACCCATTCTACCACCACCGCCAGCAGTAAAGTAGAGGTATTTAAGGGCAAAAGGCGATTGATTTTGCGCATATCCACTGATTAAAAAGAATGAGCACAGCGAGAGCAAGACTAATTTTTTCATGGGTTTATTAATTAATGATGACACAAAACAGAGCAGAAATCATGGATAAACCTATGAGAAAGTAATAAGTGGTATAATCTAAGTAATATTCGGTAGGGAAAATGAAAAAAGACTATAAAATAGAAATGTAGAAAGAGGCAAAAAAAAACAAAAAAACCTGTGCCCAAAAACGACCACAAAACTGTACAGATTTTACAAGTAGTTCAATTTCAACCTACTAAATTTTGAAAAAAAAGGACCTTCTAGGTAGTTTTACCTATATGAAATATCATTTTAATGGTTTATTTTTGAAGGAATTAAAACTATATTATGGAAAATGAAAGATTAAATATTAAGAAGAAAAAAGTATATTTTTTAAGCATGATAATAATTTATTGGTTAATATAATTGAGCACAAATTAACTATAAACTGAATGACAATTAAAGAAATAAAAGGAACACATATCATCATACAAAGCCGATTCGATGGCAAAATCTAAAGAGCCAATTTTTTAACTTTTACAGACTTTATTTATCATTGATTAATGAGATATATTTACCAAAAATGATTACTTTTGACGACCTATATTATTTTGGCTATGAACAGAATTAAAGAAGAGCTAGGTAGAAAAGAAATTAAGCAAACAAGGTTAGCCAAACAATTGATCAAAAGTTATAAGATGGCAAATAGTTATGTGCAAAACCGCCAACAGCCAAGACTTGAAGTGCTGAATAAAATTGTAAAAATTTTAGGTGTGGATGTAGTTGAATTAATCGTTTCAAGTAAAAAAAAATGAAAAATAATAAAGAAAAATTTGAAATTTGGCTTAAAGAAAAGCATAGCGATAATTCAGGTGCCCCTAATTCATATTTAAGATGCATTGATATACTTTCTGAAAGTTTTTACAAAAATCAAAAAATAAAGAATAAATCTTTGTTTGAAATCTTCGATATTGATTTTTTGAAATCTTTATATTCTGAAACTTTAAGAATTCAAAAGGATAAAACTTCATACCTATATAAAACAGAAGCACCTGGATACGGTGAGAACAATTTCTATTCTGCAAGTATTAAAAATTACATTCAATTTTTAGAATCTATGAAATCTATAATTCCGATAAATAGTATTTTAGAATTATTTGACATCAGATCTTTTCATGAAATGACTAAAGAAGTAGGCTTAATCTTCTCCCCTCAACTCATTCAACGCTTTGTTGCTTCTTTATGCACCAAACCATTTGTAATTTGCAGCGGTCTTTCTGGTTCAGGTAAAACAAAATTGGCACAGGCTTTTGCTCAATGGATAGCATCAGACAAATCTCAATATTTAATAGTACCAGTAGGTGCCGATTGGACCAATCGAGAACCTCTTTTAGGTTATCCAAATGCTTTAAATAAAGAAGAATATGTAAGCCCAGAAAATGGCGTATTGGATTTAATGATTAGAGCAAAACAAAATATTGAGAATACAGAAGAGCCAACAAAACCCTACTTCTTGATATTGGATGAGATGAATTTGAGTCATGTTGAACGGTATTTTGCTGATTTTTTGAGCACCATGGAGTCTGGGGATAAAATTCCTTTACATAAAATTGAAAATGACTCATTAAATATCCCTCCATCTATAAATCTTCCAAAGAATTTATTCATTATAGGGACTGTAAATATTGATGAAACAACTTACATGTTTAGTCCTAAGGTTTTAGACAGAGCCAACACCATAGAATTTAGATTAACTGAAGAGGATTTAAAGAAGTATATTGGTAGTGACATAAAACTTGATATGGATTTATTAATGGCTCAAGGAGCAAATATGTCGGACAGCTTTATGGAAATGGCATTAAAAGAATCTAATAAGAATCTGAAATCTTCAGAAGCAGATTTACAACTTTTCTTTTCTGAGTTAAAAAAATCTGGAGCTGAATTTGGTTATAGAACAGCAAGCGAAATAGGAAGGTTAATGTTTATGCTTAAAGAGCTTGGTGAATCTGGAGACAACTTACTTGATATTGCCATCATGCAGAAATTACTACCAAAATTGCACGGATCAAGGAACAAGCTTACAAAAGTACTTCCAATTTTAGGTGGATTTTGTTTAGATGTCAAAGTAAGAGAAAAAATTAAAGAAGATTACTTGGATAAGTTCCTGAGTAATAGCTTAACCGAGGTTGAACTTAAAACTGACTCAAATATCAAATACAAAATTTCGTTCGAGAAAATTTGTAGAATGTATAAAAATGCAGTTGAAAACGGATTTGCAAGTTATGCTGAAGCATAAAAAATAAATTTTCAATATGAAACCACCTGTTAACACTCCTTTTTATTCTCAGATTATTGATTTACTGCAATCGGCAAGAAACAATGTAGTGCGCGTTGTGAATCAGACAATGGTTCTGACCTATTTTAAAATTGGCGAAAGAATAGTAGAAGAAGAGCAAAATGGAAAAAATAGAGCTGAATATGGAAAAAGCCTTTTAATTGGTTTGTCAAATGTATTGACTAAAGAATTTGGACGGGGTTACTCTGTTGACAATCTTGAAAATATGAGAAGGCTTTATTTGACCTATTCAAAATCCGAGATGATGTCTCGGATTTCCTTAGAAAACAATTCCGAGACAGTGTCTCGGAATTCAGAAAGTGAATTGTCGCAGTCAGTATCTCTTACATTTAATTTAAGTTGGTCGCATTATTTAATACTAATCCGCATTAAAAAAGAAGAGGAGCGTAGATTTTATGAAATTGAAACAGAAAAAAACAATTGGAGTGTAAGAGAACTTGACCGCCAAATTAACACCTCCTTGTTTGAAAGATTATCACTTAGTAAAGACAAAAAAAATTTACAAAAACTTGCAGAAAGGGGTCAACAAATAGAGAAAGCAATTGATATCATTAAAGATCCCTATATTCTAGAATTCTTAAACCTTTCAGAATCAAACTACTTTAGCGAAAGTGATTTGGAACAAGAGTTAATTAATAAATTAGAGCATTTTTTATTAGAATTGGGAAAAGGATTCACATTTGTGGGTCGCCAAATTCGTTTCACTTTTGATGAAGAGCATTTTAGGGTAGATTTGGTGTTTTACAATAGAATACTCAAATGTTTCGTATTAATTGATTTAAAAATTGGGAAATTAAAACATCAAGACCTCGGACAAATGCAGATGTATGTAAACTACTATGATAGATATGTGAAACTAGAAGAAGAAAATAAAACTATAGGTATTATTTTATGTAAGGATAAAAAAGACACTATGGTGGAAATTACTTTACCTGAAAATAACGATCAAATATTCGCAAGCAAGTATGAATTAATCATTCCAAGCAAGAAAGATTTGCTGCAACTGATTGATAACAAAACTGATTCGTAAGATATAAGATTATGAAAGAAGTTGTATTTGCAATTATTAATTTAGATGAATTAGAAAAAGGACTAACATTAACGATTTATGCAAAAAATCAAAATACATTGTTTGATTGCGAAGAATCTGAGATGGAAGGAGAATGTAGATATCAACTAAAGGAAGGCTGCTTTTATGACTTTGAATTTTCAAATGATAAATATGCCTTTAAAAAAACAGATTATATACAACCTCATAGTAGAAATAAACACTTAGGTGTTATCTCACCCAATATTTATGTAGGTGCTTTAACCTTTGAATTTTTTCATAAAGATAAACCAGAGCAATTTTATAAAATAAAATTAGAAGTACAATCGGTAAAGACAGATTACAAAACAGATTACCGTTATATGCTGGAGAGCATTACCGAAAAATGCACGGATTTAATAATGCAGATCGACTCTCCGATTACACAACAATTTGAAACTAACTTTGATACCAATAGTCAAACTTTATATCAACGCTTTTCTTTTGTAAAATCATTAATCGATTCACTAGAATTTGAAGAAGCAATACAAAAAATAGTATCAAATCCTACGACCAAATGGGAAGAGGAACATGAAGGAAAAGATATTCGAAGAATACGAAGATTTAATCAAAAAAACATAAAACAATTGGTTATCAAAAATAACCGAATGGAAATAAGTGCTGATCATTTTTTGAATAAGTATTATGGATTAACCTCCATACCAACAAAAATTGATAGTACAAGGAAAACAGAATCTATAGACACAGCCGAAAATCGATTTATTAAACATACATTAGAAGAATTTCTTTTTTTCTGTGAAAATTGTGATTTGAAATTTGAAAAATATTCGACCGCAAAATTTGAATCAGGATTGCTAGCAACAAAAATATCTACTTTATTAAATCAATCATTCTTCAAACAAATATCAAGACCAAGTTCATTAAAGCTAAATAGCCCTGTGCTTCAAAGGAAAAGCGGGTATAGAGAAGTTTTAAGTGCTTGGCTTAAGTTTGACCTAGCTGCTAAATTGATTTGGCATGGTGGAGATAATGTGTATGATGCTGGCAAAAAAGATATTGCTACATTATATGAATATTGGTTGTTTTTTACATTATTAGATTTGTTAAAAGAAGTGTTTGAAATTGAACCCAAAAGTATTCCAGAATTGATTCAATACGATAAAGGTCAATTGTCGCTAAACTTAAAACAAGGAAAGGCAATAGCAATGAAAGGAGTCTACAAATCTCCTTCAAGAAACTTAAATATTCAATTTTCATATAATCGTTCTTTTGGAGGCGGCAAAACATATCCTAATTCTGGAAGTTACACAACTACACTTCGTCCTGACTATACTTTATCCATTTGGCCTGCTGAAATTACAGAACCAAAAGATGCTGAAAGAACAGAATTGATTACACATATTCACTTTGATGCAAAATACAAAGTCAAAAATTTCTATAAGCTAATTTCTAAATCTAAGGACGAGGCGTTGACTGAGGAAGAAAACATTGAACTAATAAAAGAAGAGGTAGAAGAGGTAAAAAAGGGCACGTTTAAAAATCAGGATTTACTAAAAATGCATGCTTATAAAGATGCTATTAGAAGAACTGGCGGTGCTTATGTTTTATATCCTGGCGAGGGAAAAGATGAGCCTTTTAGAGGTTTTCATGAATTAATTCCCGGCCTAGGGGCTTTTGTAATAAAACCCAATAAAGACAATAAGGATAAGGAACACTTAAAAAATTTCATAAAAAAAGTAGTTGCAAACTTTATTGACAGAGCTTCTCAAAGAGAATACACTGCTGTTAAAATTTATGATATCCACAAAGATGAAAAAGACGATAAAAACATTCTAAATGAACCTATGCCTGAATTTTTTGACTCAGCTAATAAAGAAAAATTAATACCAGACGAAACATTTGTATTAGTTGGATACTGCAAGAATAGTTTGAATATTGATTGGTATAAGAAAGAAGGGAAATATAATTTCAGAATGGATGATGATAAAGGCTCCTTAAGTTTAGAAAACAAAGTTGTAAATGCAAAATATTTACTTCTTAGAGAATCAGGTAAAAATACAGCAGATAGAATTTTCAAAATAAAAAGTAAAGGACCAAAAGTTTATAAAGGAGCAAGTTTAGTTGAATCGGGATATTTTACAAATAAACCAGAAGATTTCTATTTAGTGATAGAAATTGATAATGAAGAAAGTACAGACTTTAAGGGTGCGAGTTTTAATTTTAAAGAATTAGAAAAATACAAGGAAATTAAATCAAAAAATAATCATGTAACAGCAGCTGGAATTCCTTTTGCAGTATCCTTAACCGAATTAATGAAACAGAAAGTAAAATAACCCAATCGATATTCAAGTAAATTTAAAAACCGCAAAAACTACCTCCAATAATAATTTTAAAATTTATCAGCACCTCTATAAAGCCCAACCCATCGCCAATACAATAACGTCACAGAAACTTTCTCCAAACAAAAACCAACAGCTTATTTTACAGCCACCAAACAATCTCTTTTCTAAACAAGTTTTGATAGTACATTTTGCCCGACTTAGAGCTACAAAACCAATGTTATTTATCTCAAAACATTTTGAAGATGTATCTAAACTATTATCAAAAAAAATGTAGGGCCAATATAGCCCTACACCTTTGATTTTCTTATTTTTTAAAAAAATTATTGAACTACCATTTTAAAGGTTTTTCTTTCTCCATTGATGTCTAATTGTATAAAATATAGGCCAGCTACCCATTCACTGGTGTTTACTCTGTAAATTGGAGTATTCTCTACTGATTGATAAACTAATTTACCTTCAAGATTTACAATTTTTAAGGAAATTGTTTGATTTAAGTTACTCTCATCATAAAGTTGATTCAAATTAATTTCAAAATCATTGCCTACACTTACCGGATTTGGATATACAGATACAGTGTTCATAGATTCTAATTCTTTTTCAGAATCTTGAATCACCATTTCACAGGTAGTACAACCAGTGTTTTTTGGATTGTAACACAAGGTATTTAAAGCAGCGCGTTTACCACCACTAACAGCCAAAGGAATTAAGAAAGAACCTCCATTATCACCTGCAATGTTAAAGTAATTAGGACCAGCAGTTAATAAATTGGCCGGTGCAGGATTCCAGAAGTTGCCATTGGCTTTAAGACTTACTGGGAAAGTAGTAAAATTAAGATAAGGTGCTGCAAAACGGTAAGGAATTGTACCCAATATAAAGTTATAAGGAGTTGTAGCAGAAATAAAATTATTTGCTCCATTTTCAAGATACAATTCCGATTTGAATAAATTAATGCCTACTGAATTATTGACAAATGTGTTATCTGAACCAAACACAGTGCTTCCAACTGCATTATTGACAAGTATTAAATTTCTACTTAAATTGATTAATCCATCATTTGAATTGATGGCATTCATGTTCTCGCCAAATACTGTACATTTAAACACCATCGCTGAATTGTAATTATCCACGGCTATTTGATTTCTATGCATGTTAGATTTTTCTACGTATATGTTTTGACTTGCCGTTGGACTTGATATCACTCTTAATCCTACATTGTTCATTGAAATGTTAGTACTGTTTATAATTTTAGAATTTTGTAGAGCATTGTCAATCAACAATCCAATGTCGTTCAAAGTAAAACTGCAATTATCTATGACAATTCCTGAATTTAATATTCTTACACCTGTATTGCAATTTTTAAAAATACTGGTTTTTACTGTAAACAAAGGTCCAATTGGAGTGGCATAATTCACTATTCCTTCATTTAAATTTTCGAATTTGCATTTTTCTATGAATACAAATGGCTGACCAAATAAAGCTAATCCTGTGTTATTTCCTTTTACATTGCTTGGCATAGCAACAAATCGAGTTTCGTAAGCCGTTAATTGAGATTCTACATTCAAGCTAGAGTATGCACCATAACTAACTTTACCATAATTAATGACCACAGAAGATACATTTCTATTAGGGTAAGAATTAGGACCAGGCACCACCAAATAGCCATCTATTTCCATTAACAAATCATCGTTGTGTGCACCAATTAAAGTCATAGTCGCTGTTCCATTGTTTTCAACTTCAATTTTAGCATCACCATTGTTCCATGATTGTGATTGAAATCTCAAATGTCCTCCTTCTGTAGAATTACCTTTTGAAAAAGTAAAATCAGCGTTGTTTTTAAGTAATATTTTTCCTTTAATTTCCAACAAAGCATCTTTACCTTCTAGGATGATTTTAGCTCCAGGATGGTATATTAAAGTAGCGCCTTTTTCGATTACTAAAGCTGAAAGATTGTTAATTTTTAAAGTGCTATTTGCTTTTAATTCTAAAGTAGAACCTGTTTTTAAATACAATACTCCTTTATTGACAGTTGGTGCATTAGCATCACCTAATTCAAGAAAGGAATTTGAGTGAATCACTATTACAGGATTGCATTGATCTGTTTTAGCAATGAAAGTAGAACCAGCATCTGTATTCAAATCTGTAGATGAGCCAAATTGTGTTTTTCCAAATTTATTGATAGATAAAGTAGCACCATTTTGCACTTCAATTGATTTGATGGTGTTTCTTAAATTTTTCCCTAAATTGAAATTAGAATTAAGAGTGTTAGGCAATTTATATTCATTGGCTAACAACTCACGGATAAACCAATCAGCATTACCAGTTCCGCTGCCATTAACTCCATTTAGAGTGATTTTAACATGGTTTTGATTTTCGCTTTGGAAATATATTGCATCAAAAGGATGTTTTGAATTTGGTTGATTATAAGGAGCTAAATTACCAAAACTAAATAAAAAATCATCTGTATTTACATCTAAAGAACTGATTGTAGGAATAAAACAAGTTTTATCTTCTAAAATAGTTAATCTATTATTAATTTTTAAGTCTTGTAAATCTCCTCTAGCAGCACCTGGTACATGATCGTAAGCATATGAATTGCTATTAACAGCAACAATTTTTTTGTTTTTTAATACATTTGATTCATAAATTACATTGTTTCTGTTGGAACTGTTTACTCCTTTTGTTGCCCATAAACTATAATTCAATTTAAAAAATTCAGTATTATAATTTCCTGAAGCTAATTTATCCCCAGAATTAAAATCAAACAAAGTTGTATGCCCTGAACCATTAGCTATAGCTATGTTTTTTGAGAATTGAGGATAATTTCCAAGTTTTCCTAAATCTGACATAAATTCATATCTTAAATCATTTTCAGAAATGTAATCATTTTCTAAATTATAATACTGCATAAGCAATTGCTTAGTTGCTGGCCTATTTAAAATCCTGTTTACTTTTTCTTTTGTTATTGTTAAACCATTTGCAGCAGTTAACCTAATAAATGCTTGGATACTTAATGGAATATTTGCACCTTTATGAGGAGAATCAAAAGATGTATATAGCCTTGTTTTATGACAAATTTTATTTTTCTCCATGTAACTTAAAGCATATTTTGCTAATTGACCACCCATACTTGCTCCTAAAACAACATTTTCAATATCATTGGAAACAACAACACCTGGTAAAGTATTTGAATTTAATTTTTGAATTAATTCAACAACTACCATTGAATTTCTTTGCATATAATCAGCACCATCGTGGAAATCAACATATATCACATCATAACCTAAATCTTGCAACTGCTTTAACATTTCAGGAGCTTTTTCAAAATCAGATTCATTTTCAATTTCAGCCGTTTGACTATTTACATTTTTACCTGTTTTAAACACTGTAAAACCTAACTGACCGCATTTATAATCATCTCTATATGTTGGAGCGTTAGGATAAGCAAAATCTATACCTTCAACCATTATAAGAGGTTTTGTAATATAATCTTTTACATGACCATTATTACCTTTTCCAAAAAGTATATCTATTCGAGCATGAGCTTTTAGTCCTTTATAACTTTTACTAGCTTCTAAATCTTTTATAACGTAAGCAGCGTTTATAAATGGAAATGTATTAATTTTTTCGTAACTATTTCCTTTAAAATATGTATTCACAACTTCAACATTTGTTGTGATGTAATTTTTAACTTTAATATTAATAGTGTGAGTAAGAGAATTTGATGAACTGTAATCAATTGTATATTGATTTCCAAAAGAAACAGCTACATAACCGTTACCATCTCCAAAATCAATTTCTATTGAAAAGGGAGTTGATGAATAATTTGTGAAATAAAAATCCCTTGAAACTAAAAATGTTGCTTTGTTATCATCTCCGATATTTGTTATTGCAGCACATGCTGAAAAATAAGTTGAAGTATTATAAGGTTCAATTTGAGAATTATAATTATCATAATAAAAGCCATTAAGTGTATCTAAGTAATCATTTTCTACAGCACTATCTTTGACAGTATTGTATTTATATGTTGCAAACAAAATAGGAATTACTCCACTTTTAAGTGCTTTTTCTCTTTTTAAAATTATACTATCTAAATCCATCCAACCTGAATCGTTAAATGCTGCATTTTTTAACTCATAATAATTCTGGTCCCATTCAAGAATATCTTTTACACCCTTATTTGTTCCATCTAATTCTTTAACCGTACCATAAGGAATAACCCTATCATAAAGAATTCCAGTAGAGATTCTTGATTTATCTAAGGTACTTAAACTGTTCTGGATTTCGCTTTGCAAATCCGTTCCGCTGCCACTTTGTGCCAGCAGTTTTCCTAAGTTGTAACTACAAGTTAGGATGAATAATAAAATTGACTTTTTCATGATATTTAATAATTAATGATTCAAAATACCAGCATGAAATTTTCTTATCCTATGAGAAAGTAATAAGTGGTATAATCTAAGTAATATTCGGTAGTGAGTTTGATAAATAATGAAAAAAAGTATAGTGTATGACTTTCATTTTTTAATTTGGGATTTTGTGTTTCTATAAAATTGAAACAGAAAATAAAACCAGCTTAATTGGGTGAGGTAAAAACTGTAAAAAAATTAAAAACTAGCAACACCTGCCCCTACTCTGGCGACAGCCCTGCCCTAGACTGGTGGCTGCCCTAATAATCAATAACGTTAGATATTTTATTTACATTCGTCATGTAATTTCCGTTCGCCCTATCATTAACATTCGACATGTCATTTCCAATCAACAGTTCATTTGTGGTTGTCATATTATTCGGGCAGACACGTAGGTCTGCCCATATAGAAATTTCCCCAAACAAACACCCCCTATCCTGACAACAAATGGTTATAAAATATAAACCCGCTTATGTAAAATCATATCCTTTAAATCGGACTGACCTGCGATGGTGGATAATAGGGTTGTATTTATTCATCGTTTTTGTCGTTTTCATTCCAAAATAATATCATTGCTGATTTTTTACATGTTCATCAAGGGGGGATTTCTGAATTAATTTCTCGGTTTGTTATTGTTTTTTATTCAGCTAAATTCTGATCAATATGTTCTTTTTCAATTTTTGATTGACCTTTTAAAACTTTACTTTAGGCATGTAGCACTACTTAGCCGATGGACTTTAAATGTGCAACAATTGTAATAATAAGTAAAACTATAAAAAAAACAATTTTTCCAAAAAAACCAGATACATATTTCTATAGGAGATTAGTTATTTGCAGTAGTTTTTCAATAGTTAATTCATCTTATTTTCTCAATCCACTATATTTAAATAAAACGGCTGTTGCTACTCCATAGAAAACAATCCAATGCCCAGAATATCCTCTCACTTCTTTTGCTTTATAGTGGTGATATTCTTGTTCAGTTAATATTTTAATTAGATGACCATGGTTATGTAAAATAAATTGTCCATCTTTAAAGTCTGGTATTCCACTTTGTGAAGCAAAAATTAACATAAAGTTTATAAAGGCATAGAATAATCCAGCGATTACAATTATTGTCATCCAAGTTGGTGTTTCTTTAAATATTATATTGAAAAGTCCAATTGGAGTCATTCTATTCAGTTTACTTGATTGTTGATAATCTTGAAGTTTTTCGTATTTTTTCAAGTCAAGAACAACTGGTAGCCAAACAATAAAAATACCAACATGTAAAAGCCAAACATATGGAACTTTTTCTGTTACATCAATATCTGCAAGTGAAAGAAAATGAACTAAAAGTCCTAATCCCCATCCTAATAATGCAAAATAAAATAAGTATTTTTTCATTTTTAAGTAATCTTCTATTTTAATGTTTTATGTCGGAACTCACTCACTGCCAACGGTAATTTGTCTAAATAATCATTTCAGTCTTCTGAGAATGGAAAATTTGAAAACCTTTTAAGACTATTAGTCATTTATTTATGCAAATTTACCCTTTTTTATTAGTTTTAGAAAGTTTGAGGTTATGGGGCATTGTGTTCGTGTTGGCTTCAGAACACAAACTGACAAACTGCACAACGCTTAAAAAAGTTTTCTTTCAATTTTTTCTGGTTAGTTACTTAACTTAATAATGTTTTTAATGTCTTCTTTCCAACTTAAACTAAAAATGTTGTTTAAATGGAACCCTATTTAAGCTTTATCTCTAATGTCTTTTTTATAAGTCATCAGGATAAATGTTTTATTTCATTTAAAATATTCTCCCTACTAATTCTCTCAAACTTGTTGTAAAAAAAATCTGTTTTAAAAATTCTTTCCATTGCCAAAAAATGATTTAAAACTTTTTTGCGTTCAGGATTATAAACGAAATCGGGATAAATGGAATATTCCTTTCTAATGTTTTTGTAATAAAGTGTATATGTTTCCCAAGATTGACCTAGAACTGAAAGGTCTGCGTCTATAAAATAATTTGTGTCGCTATTGGCTGATTTTATATGAGATTTAGTTGCCATAATTTGATTTTTGCAAAGTTCTATTGTTTCATTTGAAACCGAAATTTGCTTCATCCGTTTTTCAGCAAGTTCAGCACTTTTATCTTCATTATTCGATTTTAGTGAATTGTAAATAATGTCATGATAGTATAGAGTGAATAAAATTGTTTCCCAATTTTGTATTTCTCCTTTTATTTCTAAAAGTTGTGTCAATAAGTTGTCTAGGTGCTGTAAAGTATGATAATATCTTTTTTTACCTGTATAGTTTTTTTCTACTTCAGTCCACAGTTCTTTAATTAGAAGTTCATCGTCTGAATATTTTTTCAAAAGTCCTATGAATGTTACTTTTAACACTGTCGTCTTTTTAAAATTAGTTAGTTTCGCTGATTCAAGAAGTGGCAATGAACCAAGCCCAAGCCTTTAAAAAAAACAATACTTCTAATGGGATTTTCCTGTTTTTACTTTATAAATCCAGCTCCAAACCATCATCTGGTTGGCCATATTCATCTACATTAAAATCGTTGGTATATTCCCCACATTTATACTCTATGGTCCCCTCCTGTTCGGGCTCGGGAATGGGTTCTAGCTTGATACCTAGTTTGGGGTCTTCCTTGGCTTTTTTAATGAAATAGGCAAATATAGGTAAAGCAGCATGCGCACCTTGTCCATAAGCGGTACTTCTAAAACGTACTTTTCGGCTATCGCATCCTACCCAAGTAGCACACACTAAATCTTTGGTTACTCCCATAAACCAACCATCGCTGTTGCTTTGAGTAGTACCTGTTTTTCCTCCAACCCAACCTTCTACTCCATATTTTAAATGCAGTCGTTTTCCAGTTCCTCTTTTACATACTCCTTCTAATAATTGACACATGATGTAGGCTTTTTCTTCAGTGAGTATTTGTGTTATTTTTTCGGGTCCAAATTCAGCTAATATGTTGCCGTTTTTGTCTTCAATTCTGGTTAAATAGGTAGGTTGTGTCCAATATCCTTTATTGGCAAAGGTGCTAAATGCTCCTGCCATGTCAAATGGTGAAATGTCATTAACTCCCAAACAAATGGATGGAACTGGCTCCATTTTGGCGCTGTCAATACCCATGCGTCTGACAAACTCGATGATTGTCTCTGGCGCCTGATCTCCCATAGCTTTCATAACTTGAGCTACTATACAGTTAGTAGATGTGGCTATACCTCGATACATGTTCATGGAACCTCCATAACTGCCATCGCTGTTGCTTACACGCCAATTAGGATAGGATGGTGGTGTATTAGGGAATTGCATGCATGGTGACATTTTATTGTCTATTGCTAAGGCATACACAAATGGTTTGAATGTTGAACCTACTTGTCTTCCTGCACCTTTATTTACATGGTCGTATTGGAAATAATGGTGGTTTATGCTGCCTACCCAAGCTTTTACTTGACCTGTTGTAGGTTGTATTGCAACAAAACCTGTATGTAAAAATCTTTTGTAATATTTAATGGAGTCCAATGGGCTCATCATAGTATCTCTATCGCCTTTCCATGAGAAAACAGTCATTTCTGTTTTAGTGCGACATATTTTCATGATGGAAGCAGTATCTTTCCCAAATTGTTTTTTTAACAGTTGGTATCTAGGTGTTTTCTTTAACTCCTGAATTGGATAGTTGGGCAACACATTCCAATCCTCGTCACGCCAGGGTTCTCTAGTTCCCCATGTTTTGTCAAATTGTTTTTGTAAATCCTTTAAGTGTTTTGCAGCGGCATCTTCGGCATATTTTTGCAGTTTGGAATTAATGGTCGTGTATATTTTTAAACCATCTTTATATAAATTATAATTTTCGCCATTGGGTTTTTTATGTTCTGAACACCATTTGGTTAAATCTCTTTTTAAATATTCTCTGAAATACACTGCCAATCCTTGGTTGTGGTCTTCGTATTGATAATCTATTTTTAATGGAAGTTTAGTTAATTTTTCAAAATCTTCCTTGCTTATTTTTTTGTTTCTGTGCATTTGCCCTAATACAGTATTTCTTCTGTTTAAAGATTTTTCTGGTCTTCGTTTTGGGTTGTACATGGATATGCCTTTTAATACTCCAACCAGAACTGCACATTCTTCTGTTTTAAGTTCGCTTGGTTTTTTATTGAAAAATTCGTGTGCTGCCGATTTTATTCCAAATGAATTGCCCGAAAATTGTACGGTGTTCAAGTACATGTTAGCAATTTCTTCTTTGGTATATCTTCTTTCAAGTCTTACTGCTATCACCCATTCTTTCAATTTTTGTGTTAATCGAATGAAAATATTGGGTCTTACTCCATTGTCATAATGAAATAAGTTTTTAGCCAATTGTTGAGTGATGGTACTAGCTCCTCCTCTACTTCCCAAACCTACTATTGCTCCAATCAATCTTTTGGCATCTATTCCGGAGTGTTCGTAAAATCTTTCATCTTCGGTAGCTATAAGACAATCGTACATGATAGGGGAAATGTCTTTGTAAGCGACATATGAGCGTTTTTGAATGTAATATTGACCTAACATTACCCCATCTTCGCTATACAACTCGCTTGCTAAGGCACTTCTTGGATTTTCTAATTCTTCTATGTCGGGCATGTGACCCAACAATCCAAAATTAACTAAAATGAAAAATACAGGGATGAATAATAAAAAATAAAGGAACCACTTCCAGAATTTTTTAATGATAGAAGATTCGGTATTTGTTTTTGTCATTTGTGTGCAATTTAGTTGGAATAATTTTTTAAATAAAATTGATAGTATTCATCAACAGATTTTTCAGACATTAAAGTGGTAAAATTATCTTGGCTGATGATCATCATTTGTGGCAATTCTTTTAATTTATTTTCTGAAAGAAATTTAGGATTGTTTTTTAATTCTTGAATGAATTTCAGGCAATTTTGATAATCTTTAAAATTGTTGATGATTAAAATTTGTGTTTCAGGATTTAATAAGCTGTTGGTGATTTGCAAATTGTCACTTGGGTAATTGGTTTTGCTTAATTGACTGAACCACATTTTGAAATCATTCATGTTGTAACCTTTGGGCAACACCATCATAAATAAATGATTTGAACTATTATCTACATTGTATTTATTTGTTTTGGTGGCTACAGGATTGTCCTTGTTTTTTTTAGATTCAATGATTGCAAGAGTTTGTATTGCTTGTTTCCCAATTTCGGTTTGAGGATAATTATCGGCTACTCCTTTCAATTTTTCTTCAAATAATTTAGTGTTTCCTTGAGCAGCATAAATCAATGTTTCAATGTAATCAAAATTAACTTGCAGAGGATTGCCAGGGTATTTGCTATCGTTTTCAGATTTTTTAGCCAAAGCTTCGGTGTATTTTTTTGCTTTGTATAAGTTGTAACACTCCTGATACAATTCTTCCACTTTGTTATCGGCTTTGTTTGTGTTATTGGTACTGTCTTCAATCACTTGGTTTAGTACTTTTATAAACGAGCTGTTAGGGTTGTTTTTTGTCAATAAATCGAGGTAATAATTGTATTTTTCTGTGTTGTTTTCTTCCTTGTAAATTTTGGCTAACAAGTACCAAGTGTTTTCTTCGAATTTGTTTTTAGGGTATTGTTTCAGTAAATATTCAAGCATTTTTTTTGCTTTTTCATTTTCTTTCAACCCTTGATAATACACATTTGCACCAAGATAATACGATTCAGCTATGGATGCTTTCATGGTTTCTTGGTCTGTTTTACTGAAAGGGATGCTGTAATAATATTTTTTTCTATCTGCCGATGCTTCGTTGATGAGTTTGTTTTTGTTTTCGTTGCCGTAATCAGCAATCAATTGGTCTTGGTCTTGTTTTTTGTATTCGGCAGTTTTATTGCTTTTGATGCCCCAATTATCTTGTAGCACTCTGTTGCCCCATATCCTTTGAAAATCTTGATATCCCTTGGTTCTAGCGGCTTGATTATAAAAGGGGAAAGTGGTATTTACTGAAGCAGAACCATTGTTCTGATTCATCATTTGCTGTTGTAATTTTTGTTTTTCTTCCAATTGTTTTTGGAGTTCAGCATTTAATTTTTCTTGTTCTATCAGTTTATCTATAGTTTTTTCTCTTAATTTTTCATTGAGAGCAAGTCTTAATAAACTGTCTTTTTCGCGAATATTGACCAAATGTTTAATCAAATCATTTAACACCAAGTTTTTTTGAATGATGTTATTGTAATCAGGGTGAGTTTTATCTACAGTTCTTGCTGCACTATCGTAGAACATTTGAGAATTTTCATAATCTTGTTTTTTGAAATACAAATCGGCAAGTGCCATGTAACAATTGGTTTTAATGCCATAGTCATTTGCTTTGCTATTTAAAGATTTTCTGTAATTAGCAATTGCCCCAGATTCGTTTTTTTGATACAAATCTAAATTGCCTAATTCATAGTAAATCTGATCAAAATAATCTATGTTTTTATCGTCCTTTAACATGGTAGTGAGAGTGGCAATGGCTTGTTTTATCTCAGCTTTGTTTTTGATATTGATAGCCTTTGCCATATTGAGTTTGGCATTGAAGGCAAAGTCATAATTAGGGTTTAATTTAATGACTTTTTTATACCTTAAATTTGATTCGTTGTAATTTTTATTGAGAGCGTATAATTGAGCCAATACAAAATTGTAACGGACTTTGTCTTTTTTAATTTTAATGTTAGGAATTGTTGTTTCTAATAATTTAATAGCGACAGGGTATTTGCCTTGTTTGATGTTGATGGCTGCACCTGCGATATTTAAATCATTCAATAAGGATTTTGGGAAATCTTTTTTAGTAGTTAATTTGGAATACAGGGATTGAGCATCATCGAATTTTTTCAATTGGATGTATGTTTTTATTAAGTTTAATTCAGCTTTAGCCGCTGGTATTGTGTTTTTGTAGGTACCAGCTACATATTCATAAATTTCAATGGCACTGTAATACTCTCCTTTGTAAAAATTGGCATCACCCATCAACAAATAGCTATCATCTACCCATTTTCCTTTGCTGTGTTTTTCAATGATGTGAGAACATTTCTTTAAGGCTTCTTCCATTTTAGCTGCATTGCCTTTGAGTGACGATGCTTCTGGAATGTCATACAGCTCCAACAATTGTTTGAAATTGTCTTTGTACACCAATGAGGCATCTGCTTTGGCATTAGTAACGATTAAATTCGCATTGTAATAATAATTAAATCTAGATGTAGAGTTATGCCATAACTTGGAGAAAAAACTCTGTGAATTCAATTCAAAAATGAAAGAAAACAAAAAAAGTAATATGAATTTTAGGTAAAACAAGGTGATTTTATTTTTATTTGTATTAACTTTGAAAAGGCAAATTTATTATTAAAGTTTAAATTTTTTACATGGAAAAGAAAAGAGAAAAAAGAAAACTGCTAAAAAAACTAAAAAATAAGTACAGATTATTGATTATAAATGAGACTAATTTTCAGGAGAAAACATCCATTAGTCTTACTATTGGCAACGTTTTGCTCATTGCATCAGCTGGCTTATTGTTGTTTTCAATTATTAGTTGGGGAATTTTCACATTATTTCCTACAGTGAAAGATTATACACCTGGTTATGGACAAAATTTTGACGGAAAAATGAAAAATCAAATACTTTCTCAAATGAAATGTTTAGAAAATAAATTGATTGTTGCTGAAAAAAGAGAAAAAGCCATGAAACAAATCATCAATGGAGAAGAGGTAACTGTTTATGATATTCCTTATAAATCTGAAAAAAGTAGAAATGTGGAGTTGGAAATCAATGAAACTAAAGCGGATGGCCAAAGGGTTGCCAATGCAAACGAAATCATAGACAATGCCAAAGAAAAGGATGAAAAAGAAAAGCCCATGGAAAATAGAGGCATCAATGAATCGATAGGAATTAGAAACAACAGTGACCAAATAGGAACAGAAGAATTGTTTTTTACTCCAATTTACGGTCAAATAGCAGAAGCTTATTCTACCAATTCGCCTTCGGTTAAAATTATTCCTGACAATGACAATGCTGTAAAAGCAACCATGAATGGGACAGTAATATTTAGTGGTTGGACACCCGAAAATGGCTACATTATATCCATTCAACATCCCAATAATTGGATAAGTGTATATAAAAACAACTCACATTTATATAAAGGTACAGGAAATTTTGTAAAAGCCGGTGAAACCATCTCAACTCTTGATAAATCAGACAAAAAAGCATCTTATTCAGGGTTAATTTTTGAACTTTGGCACAATGGAATTGCAATTAATCCTACAAATTATATTGCTTTTTAATATTATTGCACCATGCTAAACAAAACTCCAAAAAATGATTCAAATCAAGGAAATGCACTCAACATGATAGGGATTGGCTCCTTAATTAAAGGAGACATTACCTCAGATGGTGATTTAAGAATAGATGGAAAAATACACGGTCAGGTTGTTTCTAAATCTAAAATTGCCCTAGGTGGTACATCAGAAATTATTGGCAATGTAACAGCTCGTAGTGCAGATATTTCAGGGAAAATAGATGGAGATGTAGAAATCACCGAAACACTTTTTTTAAGGGCATCGTCAAAAATCAATGGAAACATCAAAACAGGAAAATTGGTCATTGAAAGTGGAGCAGTGTTTAATGGAAATTGTCAAATGGTGTTTAAGCCTTTGAATTGATTTATTTTGGAACAAAAACCTCCATTAAACAATTACGTAAAATATTCGACCATAGGAATACAAATGGCTGCTGCAGTGGTTATTACTACATTTTTAGGCAAGTATTTAGATTCATTTGAATGGTTCAAATTTCCAGTATTTACAGTCATAGGTGCTATCATCGGAGTGTTTGCTGCCATGTATTATTTAATTAAAAAAATATGAGAAATTTCCTTATAAAACTTGCAATTGCTTTTGTTACAATTAATTTAGTCGTATTAATTGCTTTTAATTTTCCCCAATCGGACAATGTATTATTGTTAGTAGGTGGCTTGTTTTTCTTAGTATTAGGGATAATATCAAGCAGATTAATCAACAATGCAATAAATGTGTCTCAGGCGAAATTCAATGCAGTTTTTTTCGGATTTACATTTTTACAATTAATTTTAGCATTAATTTATATTGCTATATATTTAAAATTCAATCAAATAATCAATAAATGGGGAGTTATTTTATTGGTTTTTCAATATTTTATTTATTTGAGCTTTGAAATTCAATTTATCCTTTCTAAATTGCGCACCAATTCAAAAAGTTAAAAAAAAGTTGAAGATGCGCACCAATAAAAGAGTTTTGAAATTTGAAAATGTGAAAAAAATTTGTCTTCTAAGCATTTTTACGCTTTTTTGGGCCAGTTTTGCCTATTCTAATCACCAAGAACCAACATCTGATAGCACAATTATTTCCGAACATGGAAATTCAAACCATAAAGAGGAAGGTTTTAAACCAGGTGATATGATTTTGGATCACGTAAAAGATGCACATGATTGGCATATCATGGATATCGATGAACACCCTGTAAGTATTGCTCTTCCAATCATTATCTATGACAATGGATTGCACATTTTCTCATCTAAAAAATTCAATCACGGTCACTCTGCTGCAGAAAGTAAAGGCAATTATTATTTTTTGCACGACCAAAAAATATACAAAACAGATGCCCAAGGGGTTTTAAACCATGATGCTCAAGGTGGAATAACAAATGAAAAACCATTGGATTTATCCATCACTAAAAATGTATTAGCCTTATTTATTGGAGCAATTTTAATTTTAGTTATATTTTTATCTATTGCTAAAAAATACAAACAAAACGGAATTGCAGCACCTAAAGGTTTGCAATCATTAATAGAACCAATTATTGTGTTTTTAAAAGACGATGTAGTAAAACCTTCTATTGGAAAAGGATACGAGAAATTTTTACCTTTGTTGCTTTCTATCTTTTTCTTTATATTCATCAACAACTTGTTGGGTTTAGTTCCAATTTTCCCAGGGGGAGCCAATTTAACTGGCAACATTGCAGTCACTATGGTGTTAGCTATTGTTGTGTTTATAGTGGTTAGTTTCTCAGGAAATAAACATTATTGGAAACACATATTCATGCCAGATGTACCAGTGGGATTGTGGATTTTATTGATTCCTATTGAAATCATTGGGTTGATATTAAAACCTTTTGTATTGATGTTGCGTTTGTTTGCAAACATCACTGCTGGACACATCATTATATTAGGATTCTTTAGTTTAATCTTTATATTCGGTCAAAAAAGTGTTGCAGCAGGATTAGGAGTTTCAGTATTATCCGTAGCTTTCACTTTGTTCATGAGCGTATTGGAATTGCTAGTTGCTTTCTTACAAGCTTATGTATTTACCTTGTTGGCATCCTTGTATATTGGATCTGCTACCGAAGAACACCACCATGCTGAAGAACACCATGAACATGTAAAAGGAGAACACCACTAATTTAACAAAAAATAATAAACAAATAAAAAACCAAATAATATGTCAATTTTAGAAATTTTATTACAAACAGCAGCTGACCCATCAAAATTAGGAGCAGCTATCGGAGCAGGATTAGCAGCTATTGCCGCTGGTATCGGTATCGGTAACATTGGTAAAGCAGCTTTAGAAAGCATTGCACGTCAACCAGAATCTACAGGAGATATCAGAGCAAACATGATTGTTGCTGCTGCTCTTATAGAAGGTGCAGTTTTCTTTGCTATAGTTCTTTGTTTATTGATTATTCTTTAATAAATAATAATAAACATCAATTTTGAAGAGTGGTTGATTTAAGCCACTCTTCAAAATTAAATAACAATATTTGATATTAATTTCAACACTAAGTTGTCATAAATCAAATAATTGCACGAAATTGTTAAAGTGATTGAACCCACTTTTTTTAATAGTGCGTAAATTTAAAAAACAAAAAAACAAAAATGGGATTAGTATTACCTGGAATAGGACTTACTTTTTGGATGTGTTTGGTATTTGGTATTCTATTGTTTCTTTTAAAGAAATTTGCATGGAAACCAATATTAAAATCATTGCATGACAGAGAACACTCCATCGAAGAAGCCTTAAAATCAGCTGAAATTGCCAAAGAACAAATTGCAAAATTGAAAAGTGAGAATGATGCATTATTAAAACAAGCTCGTGAAGAAAGAGATGTGATATTGAAAGAAGCTAAAGAAATGAAAGACTCTATCATTCACGAAGCAAAAAAATCTGCTGAAGAAGAAGGCAAAAAAATGATTCAAAGAGCTTCAGACGAAATTGCAAAACAAAAGTCTGATGCCATCAATGAATTGAAATCACAAGTGGCAACTTTATCTGTAAGCATTGCAGAAAAATTAATTGACAATCAATTGTCAAATAGCAGCGATCAACAAACCATCATTGCTAACCACATCAACAATTTAAATCAAAATCAGAAAGCAATAGCCTAATCATGTCTGAATTAAAAATTGCCAATAGGTACTCACAAGCATTAATGCAACAATCTATGGAGTTAAATAATACTTCGGAGATTTATGCTCAAATGTTACACATCGAAAAAGTATGCAACGAAAATAAATCTTTGCTCAATGTGTTGAAAAACCCAATCATAAGTGGCAACGAAAAATTAAAGGCACTCAATGCTATTTTTACTGGTTCAAACTCATTGATTTCTAATCTTTTTACTTTATTATGTCAAAAAAGAAGAGAGAATCAATTGCTAAATATTGCACAATCATTTATCCAACTTTATAGAGTGAATCAAGGGATAGAAAAAGTAACAGTAGAAAGCGCAGTTGCTTTAGACCAAATTACTTTGTCTCAAATAGAAACATACATCAAACAACAAACTGGTGCAAAGCAAGTGGATATAACTAATACCATTAATCCTTCAGTGATTGGAGGAATGGTAATAAAATTCGGAGACAATTTACTTGATACAAGTATTGCCGCCAAAATTAGAAAAATAAAAAAAGAATTAAACATCGCATAAATTAATTATATGGCAGAAATAAGACCTGATGAAATATCATCAATTTTAAAACAACAAATTTCAAATTTCAAATCAGATGCTGAACTTGAACAAGTTGGTACTGTTTTACAAGTAGGAGACGGTATTGCTCGTATTCACGGTTTAACACAAGTACAATCTGGTGAATTGATTGAATTTGAAAATGGCATGAAAGCCATCGTTTTAAACTTAGAAGAAGACAATATTGGAGCAGTATTGTTTGGAAGCAGCACCTTGATTAAAGAAGGTGATACTGTTAGAAGAACAGGGAAAATTGCCTCTATCAATGTGTCTGAAAGCATGTTAGGTAGGGTAATCAATACTCTAGGTGAACCAGTAGATGGTAAAGGTCCTTTGACTGGTGAGTTTTTTGAAATGCCAATAGAAAGAAAAGCTCCTGGTGTACTTTTCCGTGAACCAGTAAAAGAGCCATTGCAAACTGGTATTAAATCTATTGATGCCATGATACCAATTGGTAGAGGTCAACGTGAGTTGATTATCGGTGACAGACAAACAGGAAAAACTGCTGTTGCGATTGATACCATCATCAACCAAAAAGAATTTTACGAAAAAGGAAAACCAGTATATTGTATATATGTAGCCGTAGGTCAAAAAGAATCAACGGTGAAACAAGTTGTAAAAAGCTTAGAAGAAAGAGGTGCTATGCCATACACAGTAGTTGTATCTGCCCCATCTTCTGCTCCAGCTCCATTGCAATTCTTTGCTCCAATGGCTGGTGCTGCAATCGGTGAGTTTTTCAGAGACAGAGGTTTGCCAGCTTTGATTGTTTATGATGATTTATCTAAACAAGCGGTTGCTTATCGTGAGGTGTCATTATTGTTAAGACGTCCGCCAGGTCGTGAAGCTTATCCTGGAGACGTGTTTTATTTACATAGCCGTTTGTTAGAAAGAGCTTGTAAATTGAATGCATCAGATGAAATCACTTCAAACATGAACGATTTACCTCCTTCATTGAAAGGAAAAGTAAAAGGTGGAGGTTCATTAACTGCATTACCTATCATTGAAACACAAGCTGGAGATGTATCTGCTTACATTCCAACAAACGTAATTTCAATTACTGACGGACAAATTTTCTTGGAATCAAATTTATTTAATAGCGGTGTTCGTCCAGCGATCAACGTAGGTATATCTGTATCTCGTGTGGGTGGTAATGCTCAAATTAAATCCATGAAAAAAGTAGCTGGTACTCTTAAACTTGACCAAGCTCAATACAGAGAATTAGAGGCTTTTGCTAAATTTGGTTCTGATTTAGATTCTGCTACAAAAGCAGTGCTAGATAAAGGATCTAGAAACGTTGAAATATTAAAACAAGGTCAATTCTCTCCATTGAGAGTAGATCAACAAGTTGCAATTATATATTTAGGTACTAAAGGGTTGTTAAATAGCATTCCTGTAAACAAAGTAAGAGCATTTGAAAATGAATACTTAGATGTTTTAGAAAGAAAAAATAAAGAAACATTAAATGCTTTAGCAGCGGGTAAAATTGATGATGAAATTACTTCAACATTAGAAAAAGTAGCTAAAGAATTAAGCGTTAATTATACTGCCTAAATACATTCAAATAAAGGACTATGGCAAATTTAAAAGAAGTAAGAAATAGAATCACCTCCACCATTTCAACGCAGCAAATTACCAAAGCGATGAAGTTGGTTTCTGCTACAAAACTTCGTAAAGCTCAAGGAGCTATCATGCAAATGCGTCCTTATGCTGATAAATTAAATGGAGTGCTTAAAAACTTATCTGATTCTGTAGATAATGAAAAATTAAGCAGATATTTTAAAGACAAAGATCCTCAAAAAGTATTATTAATTGTTGTAACCAGTGACAGAGGATTGTGTGGAGGCTTTAATGCTAATGTCATTAAAAAAACAAGGTTATTGTTGGAAAATGATTACAAAGACTTAGCTAAATCCAATAACATTGAATTGATGTTTATAGGTAAGAAAGCTTTTGAGTTTTTCAAAAAAGGCAATTTAAAACTCAATGATAAATTCATTACTACCTTCAACCATCTAAATGCTGAAACAGGTTTTGGAATAGGTGATGATGTATTAAACAGATTTTTATCAGGAGAGTTTGATAGAGTAGAGGTAATTTATAATAAATTTAAAAATGCAGCTACACAAATTGTAACCAACGAAGTAGTATTACCAGTAACCTTAGACTTGGTAGCTCCAGTACAAAATAACGATTATATTTTTGAACCTAATAAAGTAGAAATACTAGAGGAACTAATTCCACGTACCATCAAAACTAACTTGTACAGATGTTTATTGGATTCTTTTGCCAGTGAACATGGTGCACGTATGATTTCTATGGATAAAGCTACAGATAATGCAGGTGAAATATTAAAACAACTTAAATTGCAATACAACAGAGCACGTCAAGCAGCAATTACAAACGAAATTTCTGAAATAGTAGGCGGTGCAGCTGCATTAAACGGATAATTAAACGCTTTCATTCTTTTATTTTTTCAAAATTTAAAGATAAGCTTATCTTTGTTGTTCTATGAAATATAAAATTTCAATTCTACTTTTATTTTTGTTGTTGCTTAATTTCAACTCATGCATTAAAAAAGGGAACGATGACCCTTTATTGTCACTAAGAACAAGAACTGCCAGAGTGGAAGGCGAATGGACTGTAACCTCTAATTTTATCAATAGTGTAAATCAATACAGCAGTGGCCAAGGAGCAAGTTACTTGTTTTCAAAAGATGGTTCAGGTAAGTATACGTTTATTAATTCATCTATTACTACTACCAACGACATTGAATGGGTATTTTTAAATAAAAATAGCAATTATAAATCCAATGAAAGAATAGCTATTTACAACAAAGGAAATAGTGTTGCTTCTATTTGGGATATAGTTGAATTAAGACACAATAAAATCAGATTAAAAAGAAATGTAGTGAATGCTAACGACAGCAGTGTCGTTCATTCTATGACTTTAGAGCCTAAATAAATTTAAAATTAAACTACAGTACCTTCTTGCATTCTTTCAGCATTTTCAGCTACTTTCAATGCATCAATGGTGGATTGGATATCGCCATTCAGAAATGTATCTAAAGCATAAATTGTGAGATTAATTCGGTGTTCAGTTACTCTGCTTTGAGGAAAATTATATGTTCGTATTTTGGCGCTTCTGTCTCCACTTGCTACCAAGGTTTTACGAGTTAAAGCAATTTTTGCATTGTGTTCTTCGAGGGCTTTTTCGTATAATTTTGTTCTTAACATTTGCATTGCTCTCTCTCTATTGCCTAATTGTGAACGTTCCACTTGACATACAACAACAATCCCTGTTGGTTTATGTGTTAATTGTACTTTGGTTTCTACTTTGTTTACATTTTGACCACCTGCACCACCACTACGGCTGGTTTGCATTTCAATATCAGCAGGATTTATTTGAACATCCACTTCGTCTGCCTCAGGCATCACAGCCACAGTAGCTGCCGAAGTATGAACCCTCCCTTGGCTTTCTGTTTTAGGCACACGTTGTACCCTGTGCACACCGCTTTCGTATTTTAATTCGCCATACACATTGTTTCCTTTTACTTCCAAAATTACTTCTTTGTATCCACCAGCAGTGCCTTCGTTTTCATCTAAAATATCAACTTTCCAGCCCTTGTTTTCGCAATACCTCATGTACATCTTCATTAAATCGCCTGCAAATAAACTGGCTTCATCACCTCCTGTTCCTGCTCGTATTTCAATGATGGCGTTTTTGGCATCTTCAGGGTCTTTGGGTAACAATAAAATTCTAATTTCATCTTCTAACGGACCAATTTTAGCCTCCATTTCATCAGCTTCAGCTTTTGCCATCTCTTTTAATTCAGGATCTTTCTCAGTATTTAAAATGTCTTTGGCTTGTTTGTAATAATTAAGTGTATTACGGTATTCTATGGTTTTTTCAACCACTGTTTTTAAATCACTGTATTCTTTGTTTAACTGAGTGAATCTCTTCATGTCCTGCATTGTATCCGGACTGCTTAACAACAATTCTACCTCTTTGTATCTACCTTCTATAGCTTCTAATTTTTCTAACATAACTTTCGATTTTAAAA
>CAYVDH010000010.1:0-43288 GCA_964450355.1 uncultured Flavobacteriaceae bacterium | reverse complement strand
TATTGTTTTAAAAATTTAATTCGAGTTTTAGTTTTGACAAAACTATAAGATTTCAATAATTTAAAAAAATATTTGTAAAAATTAAACTGCTTTATTGTTATTTTGTGCAAATATTTTAAAAATGGGATGGTTTGATTTTTTCACACAAGAAATTGCAATTGATTTAGGAACTGCAAACACGTTGATAATATACAAAGATCAAGTAGTGGTTGATGAGCCCTCAATAATTGCTATGGAAAGAAGCACTGGTAAAGTGATAGCAATAGGTCATGAAGCTATGCAAATGTTTGGAAAGGAAAACGATAACATAAAAACCATAAGACCCCTTAAAGACGGTGTAATTGCTGACTTTCAAGCAGCTGAGCACATGATTAGAGGCATGATTAAAAAAATAACCAAAGGCGGAAGAGGTCTTTCTCATTTAAGAATGATCATTTGTATCCCTTCTGGAATCACTGAAGTGGAAAAAAGAGCTGTTAAAGATAGTGCTGATAGAGCAGGTGGTAAAGAGGTGTACATGATTCATGAACCTATGGCAGCAGCTGTAGGAATAGGCATAGATGTTACTGAGCCAATGGGAAACATGGTAATTGATATTGGCGGAGGTACCAGCGAAATTGCAGTAATAGCTTTAGGTGGTATTGTCTGTGACCAATCCATAAGAGTTGCTGGAGATGAGTTCAATATGGACATCAGCGAATACATGAAAAGACAGCACAATTTGCTATGCGGTGAGAGAACTGCTGAAAAAATAAAAATAAATGTTGGTTCAGCTTTAACGGAATTGGATAATCCCCCTGAAGATTACGCTGTATATGGTAGAGACTTGATGACAGGTATTCCAAAACAAGTGTTTGTTTCTTACAACGAAATTGCATTGGCATTAGATAAATCCATAGTTAAACTTGAAGAAGCCATTTTAAAAGCATTGGAAAATACTCCCCCAGAATTGGCTGCAGATATATACCAAACTGGTTTATACCTTACTGGCGGTGGGGCGTTGTTACGCGGCTTAGATAAACGTTTGTCTGCCAAAACAAAGCTGCCTGTTCATGTTGCTGAAGATCCATTAAGAGCCGTTGTAAGAGGTACTGGAATTGCATTGAAAAATATAGGTAAATTTAAGTTTTTAATGACTTCGTAATAAATGAATTCTATTTTTAGGTTCTTAAAAAGCAAAAGTCCAATTCTGCTGTTTATTGCCTTAGAAATATTTTGTATCATTGCCATTGTAAGAAATAATTCTTACCATTCCGCTTTCTATTTTAATAATACACGTACAATAGCTGCAAAAACACATGAATTAAATCAGTCTTTTTACAAGTATTTTGATTTATATAAAAAAAATCAAGATTTATACAACGAAAACATTTTGTTGAGAAAACAATTGAAAGAAAATTTCTTGTTTGAATCTAAAAAAGTATTCACTTATCGTGATACGCTTGTGAAATTAAGGTATGATTATCTACAAGCTCAAGTTGTTTACAATTCCACCAATTTGCAAAAAAACTACATGACTTTGAATAAGGGAAAAACTTCTGGTGTTCAAAAAGACATGTGGGTATTCAGTCCTGAAGGTGTGGTAGGAAAAGTGGAAGAAGTTTCAGCGAATTATAGCCTTGTTGCTTCTCTTTTAAACAGTGAAATATTGCTTGTGCCTAAAATCAAAGAAGCTAATTTCATAAAAGGGACTGTTAGTTGGGACGGTGTAAATCCTGAATTTGCCAAATTAGATAAAATAAATAAATATGAGGCTTTAAAAGTTGGATACCATTTGTTGTCCAACCCATACTCAAAAAATTTGCCAGAAAACATTCCTATTGGAACTATTACTGAAATTAAATCAAATTCAAGCGACCCCTATTATCAAATAAAAATTAAATACGCAGTAGATTTTAGCAAAGTAAATATGTGTTATATTGCCATTAATTTATTTAAATCAGAATTGGATTCACTTGAAAACAAAATAATAGAAAAACAAAAGTGATAATAGATACATTAAAATACATTGCCCTTTTTATTTTTCTGATGATAATGCAGTTGTTTGTTATCAATCAAGTCAATGTTTTTATCAATTTTTCATATTTATTTCAGCCTCAAATTGTCATCATGCTGGTGTTGCTATTGCCTGCCAACATTAGTCATTCAATGTCTATTAGTATCTCATTTATTGTTGGAATTATTCTCGATATGTTTTTAAATACAATGGGTATAAATGCATCCATTTTAACCTTGATTGGATTTGTTAGGTATTATTTTACTCGAGATATTGAAAATGAAATTTCATCAAGAGAAGAAGACAATAAAATATGGACTTCTAAAAAAAGTTCAACTTGGAAATACAGTTATTTTGGATTTTTCTGCGCCTTGTATTTTTTTGTATTCCTATTTATACAAAATGGGTTTAGAAATTTTTTCAATTTGTTTTTGCCTGCATTAATATCTAACACCATCATCACATTTCTATTGATTTTATTGCTCGAAAATTTAATTTATAAACCAACAAGGCATAAATAAATGGAAAACAGCAATAAAATATATGTGTTTTTTGGTATATTGTTTTTTATAGGTTCAGTGTTTCTGTTCCAATTGTTTTCTCTCCAAATTCTTGATAAAACCAATTACTACAAAGCCATAGCATATGGTTCAAATGAAATTACATTGTATCCTCCTAGAGGAACTATCATGGATAGAAATGGTAAGCTTATGGTGTATAACGATGCAGTATATGATTTAATGGCTGTGCCCTATAAAATTAAAAACATTGATAAAGTAACACTTTGTAATATCCTTCAGATTGATACCATAGAACTTAATAAAAGAATTGCAAAAGCAAGTATATACAATAAACGCGAACCAAGTGTTATGTATAAAAACATTCCTTTTGAGATTTTTACTCAATTGCAAGAAGTTTTATACAGGTACCCCGCTTTTTACATCGAAACAAAAATAGATAGAAGGTATAACATCAATGGAGCAGCTCATTTACTAGGATATTTGGGAGAGGTGTCTGAAAAGCAATTGTTGAATGAGCCGTATTACAAATCTGGCGATAGCAAAGGTCAATCAGGACTTGAAAGTGGTTATGAAATTTATCTTAGAGGAATTAAGGGGAAAAAAATTGTATTGGTGGATAAATTCAGTAAACATCAAGGGAGTTTTGCTAATGGAAAATTTGATAGCATACCTATAGCTGGTCAAAACTTAATCTCATCAGTAGATTTGGATTTGCAGGAATTTGGAGAAAAATTATTAGCTAATAAAATAGGTTCTATAGTGGCAATTGAGCCTTCAACTGGCGAAGTGTTAAGTATAGTTAATGGGCCAAGTTACGACCCCAATGTACTAATAGGTCAAAAAAGAAATAAAAATTTTGGAATATTGTTAATGGATCCCCAAAAGCCATTATACAACAGAGCATTAAAGGCCCCATATCCTCCGGGTTCAACTTTCAAAACTGTACAAGCTTTGATTGGGATGCAAGAAGGTGTTTTAACTGCCGATACCAGATATTCTTGTCATGGGGGGTATCATTTGGGTTCGTTAACTGTGGGTTGTCACTCTCATGCTTCACCATTAAATTTAGAAAATAGCATAGCAAAAAGTTGTAATGCCTATTATTGTTATGTGTATCGAAGTATTTTGGATAATCCTAAATACTCAACTGTTCAGGATGCTTATGTCAAATGGACTCAATATTTAAATAGCTTTGGCATTGGTGTTAAAACTGGGATTGATATACCTGAGGAAAATTCTGGGATAGTTAAAAAACCAACTTATTTTGAGAAAGTATTTGGAAAAAATTGGAAATCAAGCAATGTCATATCGTTGTCAATTGGACAAGGGGAAATAGGTTTAACCCCATTGCAAATGGCAAATGTAGCAGCCATCATAGCAAATAAAGGGTATTATATCAAGCCACATGTTGTTAAAGCAATAGGTGACAATAAAATATTGCCTGATATCTATAAACAAAAACAATACACCATGGTAAAATCAAATTATTATGATTCCATTATAAAAGGGATGGCTAAGGTTTGTATTCCTGGTGGTACTGCTGGCAGAACCGGAATTGAAGGCATAGAAATATGTGGAAAAACGGGGACTGCCCAGAATCCTCATGGCGAAGATCATTCCATTTTCATAGCCTTTGCTCCAAGAGAAAATCCCAAAATAGCCATTTGTGTTATCGTAGAAAACGTTGGGTTTGGTGCTGATTATGCTGCCCCAATTGCCAATTTAATGATTGAAAGGTATTTGTCGTCAGACAAAACTGTTAGTAAAAAACCTGACATGTTAAAACGGATGTTAAATGCCAATTTATCAGGGTCTTCTATTTACCAAAAACCAACAATTGATTCCACCATTACTAAACCAATAACGACCCCAATTGTAAAATAAAAAATGAATTACTCAAACAACAATGAAAAAATACAAATAGATTGGTTAACCGTCATTTTGTATGTTGTTTTTGTATTGTTTGGAGCAGTGAATATATACTCAGCTAATTCAGGTCCTGAATTTACATCACCTTTCAATCTAACTCACGAATATGGGAAACAATTGTTGTGGATAGCGATAGCTGGCATCATTGTTTTTTTTATATTACTCACCGATCATAAATTTTTTAATTTCTCAGCTTATGGGATTTATGTTGTAATCATTTTAATGTTGTTAGTTTTGTTAGCAACTGCTGCAATCAATAAAGGAGCACAAGCTTGGTTTAAAATGGGGGCTTTTAAATTGCAGCCAAGCGAATTTGCAAAATTTGCATCTGCTCTTGCTTTAGCTAAGTTTTTTGGAACATTTGAAGTGAAATTTGAAGGAACTAAAAACATCAGCATAGCACTGGCAATTTTTATGATTCCTATGGCACTAACACTGTTGCAAAATGATACTGGTTCTGCACTTGTGTTTGGTAGTTTTTTTCTTGTATTGTTTCGCGAAGGATTGTCCGGATGGTGGCTAATGTTAGGCGTTTACATGGTTGTAGTTTTTGTTTTTACCATCATTTTTCCTTCCTTGTACTTAATCATAGGTTTGGTTTTAATAGCTGGAGCTTTAATTTATTATTTCAAAAAAATAAAACAACTTGTACTTCTGATATCCATCATTGCTATCATTTCAATTTTGTATGTGTTTAGTGTTGATTTTATTTTTTCTAAAATATTAAAACCTCACCAACAACAAAGGATATTGGTTACATTAAATCAGGATGTGGAGGGGTATTATGCTAAGAAAAGCAAGGAATTTTCTTTTTTTAAAATTGAAAAAAAGGAAGTAGAGAAAGGGAAACAAAAAAGAGATTACAGTTACAATGTGAGACAAAGTAAAATCAGTATAGGCGCTGGTCAATGGTTTGGAAATGGATTTAACAAAGGGACTCAAACTAAAGCTAAATTAGTGCCTGAACAACACACCGATTTTATCTTTTGTACAGTAGGAGAAGAGTATGGATTTTTAGGGTCTTCTTTGTTTGTTGTTTTGTATTTATTTTTCATAGGGAGGTTGTATTATTTAGCCGAAAGACAAAAAAATACTTTTAGTAGAGTGTATGGCTATTGTACTGCCTCTATTTTCTTTTTTCATTTCTTTGTCAATGTTGGAATGGCTTTAGGATTGTTACCAGTTATAGGCATACCTTTGCCTTTTATGAGTTATGGAGGTTCGTCTTTGTTTAGTTTCAGTATATTGTTATTTGTGTTTTTAAAATTGGATGCAAACAGAGTAAATGAAATAAGTAGATTTATATAATGGTTAATTGTCAATTACACGATTTAGGATTTATTGGATACAGCGATGCTTGGGCTATGCAAAAGCAATTGTTTGAGTCCAATGTGGAGAAAAAAAGAAATGGTGGAGATACTTCTTTTCATTTATTGGTGTGTGAGCATAATCCTGTCTATACAATGGGGAAAAGCACCGATAAAGCTAATTTGTTAGTGAGCAGTGACTTTTTAGAGCAAAATAAAATTGAACTTTTTCAAATTGAAAGGGGAGGAGATATTACTTATCACGGCCCAGGTCAATTAGTGGTATATCCTATTTTTGATTTAGAAAAGTTAAAAATAGGGGTTAAAGAATATGTCTTTTTGGTAGAAAAAACAATCATAGATACTCTAAAATCATTTGGGATTGATTCAGATAGAATAGAAAATAAAATAGGAATTTGGTTGGATAAAAATGGAGCAAGTGAAAGAAAAATTGCTGCAATTGGGATAAAATGCAGCAGATATGTCACCATGCACGGATTGGCTTTGAATGTCAATACGGATTTAAATTATTTTAATCATCTCATTCCATGTGGTATAGTGGACAAGGGTGTTACAAGCATGCAGAAAGAATTAGGTGAACAATTGGATTTTAACGTTGTAAAAACTTGTTTAATAAATAATTTTTCTACTATCTTTGAACTAAAATTTTAAAAAAAATGAAAAGAGGAACAATTATTTTATTGAGCATAATAGGAATCGTATTATTATGGGCTATTTCTGGTTACAATGGATTAGTGACTAAAGATGAAGGTGTAAAAAAAGCTTGGGGAGATGTTCAAGCTCAATACCAAAGAAGAGCAGATGTTTTTAGCAATACTCTTGAAACAGTTAAAGGGGCTGCTGCTAATGAAAAAGACATTTTAACTTCCATTACCAATGCCAGATCAGGAATAGATGCTGCAAAAGCAGACATGAGCAAAGCAACTACTCCTGCTGAATTAGATGCAGCTTTACAAAAAGCGCAAACTGCTGCTATGAGTATCAAAGTTACTGTAGAAGCTTATCCCCAAATAAGATCTACTGATGCTTTCATTAAATTTCAAGATGAAATATCTGGTACAGAAAATAGAATTGCAACTGCAAGAACAGATTACAATGCTGTTGTCGCTGCTTTTAATGTTGCTACAAGACGTTTTCCTACAGTTATTATTGCTAAAATATTAGGATTTAATAGCAAGGATGAGTTCAAGGCTAAAGATAGTGCGCAAGATGCACCTCAAGTTAAATTTTAATTTTTAACTCGATGTTTTTAAAGAAAAAATTCTTTAATGAGCAGGAGGAACAGCTCATATTAAAAGCTATTAGAGATGCTGAAAACAAAACATCGGGTGAAATTAGAGTGCATGTAACTCCCAACATACAAAAAACGGTGTTAGATGATGCCGCTCTTTGGTTTAATAAACTTAATATGCATGAAACTTCAAACAGTAATGGAGTTCTTATTTTTTTAGCTTATGAAGACAAAGAATTTGCCATCATCGGTGATTCCGGAATAAACAATAAAGTGCCTACAGATTTTTGGGAAAATATAAAAAGTCAAATGCAAATTGATTTTAAAGAAAGTCTTTTTTGTGAAGGCATTATCAGAGCAATAGAAAAAACTGGTGAGCAACTCAAATCTTTTTTTCCAATTACTAGCAATGATAAAAACGAACTAAATGACAACGTATCCTATGGGGAATAGAATCATTTTTGCTTTTGTTATTATAGTAGGTTCTTGTTTAAATTTATTTTCACAAGAACGCAAGCCTGTTCCTGCATCTACAGGTTTTGTTAATGATTTTGCCTCAATACTTAATAGCGATGAAAAAAGCAATTTAGAAACAAAATTAAAAAATTATTACGATTCCACTTCTACTCAAATTGCAGTTGTTATAGAAAACAGTTTAAATGGAAGAAATGAATTTGATAGAGCCATGGATTTTGCTCGACAATGGGAAGTAGGTACAAAAGATAAGAACAATGGTATTGTGATTTACATCGCTTATACCGACAGGAAAATTTTCATTCTCAATGCCAACAAAACTCAAGGAGTATTGACCGATGGCAGAACCGGTGAAATTATCAGATACGTTATAACACCACAATTTAAACTAGGGAATTATGCTCAAGGTATAAATGATGGAATTGATGCCATCATTAAATTGCTTCAAGGTGAATTTAAGAATACAAATCAAATACCTCAAGCTTCAATAATTCCTTTATTGATATTGTTTTTATTTGTCTTACTTATTCTTTGGTTGATTTCTCGGTCAAAAGGCAAATACACAGGAGGAGTAAGCCGAGGAGGAACTTATTGGTTCCCAACTTCTGGAGGAGGATGGTTTGATGGTGGTGGAGGTGGCGGAGGCAGTTCTTGGGGAGGTTTTGGCGGTGGCGGAGGTTTTGATGGCGGAGGCGCTGGTGGTAGCTGGTAAAAAAAAAGTTAAATATGTTAGAAAATGTAAATTTATCAAATGTGTTGGTTATTGACATTGAAACAGTGTCCCAAAAGAAAGACTTTAATGAATTGGATGTTGAATGGCAAGAATTGTGGAGTAAAAAAGCCGCCAATTTAGGGAAAGATGATTTAAAAGCTTCCGAAATTTATGATAGAGCTGCTATTTATTCTGAGTTTGGAAAAATAGTGTGCATAGGACTTGGGATTTTTATTCTAAAAGAAGGTGAATGGCATCTTAAAGTGAAATCAATTCATAACCACGATGAAAAGTCATTATTAATTGAATTTGCAGACTTGCTCAATTCAAAATTTAATACCAATAACCATTTGTTAGCTGCTCATAATGGAAAAGAATTTGATTTTCCATACATCTGCCGAAGAATGTTGATTAATGGCATTCAGATTCCACACATACTTCATATTTCAGGGAAAAAACCTTGGGAAATTAACCATTTAGATACCATGGAACTATGGAAGTTTGGAGATTATAAAAATTACACTTCACTCAATGTGTTAGCTAAATGTTTTGATATTCCATCACCTAAAGACGATATAGATGGAAGCATGGTTGGAAACACCTATTGGATTCAAAACGATTTAAATAGGATAGCTACATATTGTAAAAAAGACATTGTAACTACTGCTCAAATCATTGTAAAATACAAGTGTTTCCCATTGATTCACAACGATAACATTGAAATATTGTGATGATTTGCAACTATTTTTGTTCAATTGTTGTCTTTTTTTTACTATATTTGTAATCGTTTGAAAAAAAGCATACTCTATATTGCGTTTTTTTTTAGTTTTTTGACACTGTTTGCAGCACGTCCAACAGTGAATGCCACAAACCTTACAATTTCTAACGTAACATGCATATCTGTTCAATTGAGTTGGACAACAGGCGATGGTTTAGCCCGCATTGTTGTTGCTAGACAAGGAGCTGCTCCTGATTTTAGCCCAACAGATTTAACAAACTATGCTGCTGATAAAAATTTTGGAAAATCAACTCAATACGGCACAGGTTGTTACATCGTTTACAATGGTTCAGGTCCTAATACTGTTAAAATTGACAGTTTGAAAACTGGGTTAACCTATTATTTTACTATTTACGAACACGATAATAATGGGACTGATCCTTTATATCTTACTTCGGGAAACAGTGTTGTCAGCGCCACTACATACTCAGCGACATTGGATTTTACTGTGAAGTATTTTGATAGCTGCCAACAAAAAAATTTATATGAATTTGAAAATAAAAGTACTACTACCATTCCTGGAGCAACTTTTATCATCAATTTTGGAGACAACACCAATTCCACTTCAAGCCCAGTAATGAAATCGTACACAATAGCAGGCTCAATACCCGCAAATGTGACTATGACACCTGCCCTTGGCTGTCGAAATGTATTTGTTAAGCCTGTTAGAGTGTATCAAAAAGTAAATGCTTACATTGATTATTCTGAACTTAAAGACAGTGTGCAATGTCTTGAAACAAATTTTTTTCAAGTAGATCCTAAACCAATCATTTCTTCTTTGCCAGCATCTTATACATACAATTGGAATTACGATGATGGTACACCAATTGAAACATTTAAGAAAATGAAAAAAACCTACAAAAAACCAGGTAGGTACAATGTAGAAGTAGAAATTGTGACCATGGTTAATTTGCAAGCATCCAGTTGTAGAGATACTTTGCGATTTGATGTAGTAGTGTTGCCTAGCCCTGTAGGTAGTGCAAGTATCAATGATACATTTCAGTGTCTAAAAAATAATAATTTTCATTTTACAAATACAGATAATACATTGACTTATTTTAGATGGTATTTTGGAGATTCCGATTCCAGTTTGTTGAAATCACCAACTCATACATACTCCGATACAGGTTCATACAAAGTAGTTCATGTTGCAGCTGCCCTTACAGGTTGCAAAGGGAGAGATACAGTTGTAGTAAAGGTATTGCCTAATTTAAATAGTTCTTTTGTTGGTCTTGATTCATTTTATTGCTTAAATAAACAAGTCATTAATCTGATTCCTGCATCAAGTAATGGTCAATTCGATAATTATGCTGTTAACAATTTAAATCAATTAATAATCAATACTCCAGGTAATCATACTGTGAGACACATTGTCGGTAATGCCTATTGTAGCGATACTACTGTTATACCATTTAGGGTTCAAGATATACCTTATCCTAATTTAGGGAAAGATTCCGCCATATGCTCAGGTCCAAGTGTTTTGCTTGATGCAAATGAAATAGGTACTTATTTATGGAACACCGGTGAGAGCTCTAAATCCATTAATGTGAATAGAACAGGAACATACATTGTTCAAGTTACTTATGGAAAATGCAGTAACAACGATACTGTTGAAGTTGAATTTTCAACTGCGCCTGTCATTCAATTAGGGAAAGATACATTGTTGTGTAAAGGTGCTACTTTAAAGTTAAATGCTTCGAGTTTTAATGCTCAATACCAATGGAGTACCGGTAGTACAGACAGTGTCATATACGCTTTCACTCCGGGGAAATATTCGGTTAGAGCTGAAAACCCATGTGGGGTTGCCGAAGATTCAATATTTGTTTTCTTTAACAACGAATATTGTGATTTATTTATGCCTAATGCCTTTTCACCTGACAATGATTTGTTAAATGCGAAATTCATTCCTAGGGGTAGAAACATCACTGTTCAGTTATTTGAAGTGTATAACAGATGGGGTCAAAAAGTGTATTCAACAGATAAAAATAACGAAGGTTGGGATGGGACTTACATGGGTGAAAAAGCCCAACAAGATTTGTACATTTGGAAACTGTTTTATACCACTCAAAATGGTCCATACATCAAAAAAAGCAACGCCTTTGGACAGGTGTTGTTAATTAGATGATTTGTTGCTGCAAAATAAATAATAACCCAAGAATCCTAAATTTAGTTGTTGTAAAAGTTTAAAAATTTTGTTTTTAAGAGAAATGCTTCTTCTATTGCCCCATTTTTTATGAAACTTTAAATGCCCATCCAATAATTTTTTATTCTTAATAATCCACTTGTAATCATCTTCAAAAAGGTATTTTGGCAACCCTTCTAGTTTGATGTTGGTGTCAAATTCTACATCGTTTTCTTTTTTGTTGGATTCTGTGTTTTTGCCTGCCAAATGTTCTACTTTGCTGCTAAAAACTCTGGCGTGTTTGATGTTGTGTTTTTTTAATGACATTGAATAATCATCATCAGCATAATAAAAATCAAAACGTTCGTCAAGTAAGCCTATTTTTAATAAATTGTCTTTGTCTGTAACAATACACCAACCTTTAATATGAGTTCGTACATCATATCCAAGTTCATGAGATTGATATTGGTTGTTTTCATTTAGTTCGCATGGCGAAAATGAACAAATTTTAGGATTGAGTTTTTTAATTTTTAATAATTCTGAGTACCATGATTGATGAAAAATAACATCGTTGTTGCACAAGGCAATTTGATTGAATTTAGCTTCTTTAATACCGATGTTTAAAAACTTGTGAAAATTGAATTTTTCATTTGGAATAATCGTTTTTACTGAACTTGGGAATTGGTATTTTTCATGAAATTGTGGATTGCTTTCAATCACAATCACCTCAAAAGTAATTTCATTCGATTCGGAGTTAAAAAGTGAATCAATGGCCTTATTTGTCATTTCAAATATGTCGTCATTTTTGGTATAACTAAGAAAAATAACACTTAACTCCATTTGACTGCAATATTAAATAAATTTTTGAGAAGGTTGTAAAAACCTTAATTTCGCAACAATACAATGATAACTCTATGCTGAAAATAGGAGTATTGGGAAACGGAAGTTGGGCTACTGCACTAGTTAAAATATTGTGCGACAGTGGAGTTGATTGCCAGATTAATTGGAGCTTTAATAAATTTGAAGATGGTGAATTTGTAATCAAGAAAAAACACAATCCTAGATACCTCACCGATGTTACTCTTGATTTAAATAAAATAAAAGTACTAAGTGATATTAAACAAACCGTGTTAGAAAGCGATTTGATATTGTTAGTAATTCCATCTGCATTTTTAGATAAACAGTTGTCTTTATTGTCTCTTGAAGATTTAAAATCGAAAAAAATAATTTCTGCTGTAAAAGGAGTTGTGTCAGAAAGCCATCAAATCATTAGCCATTACTTAATTGATAAATGGAAAGTGGATGAAAACAATATTGCGGCAATTTCAGGTCCTTGTCACGCAGAAGAAGTTGCCATGGAGAAACTTAGTTATTTAACTGTAGCTTCCACCAGTAATGCATTGGCAGAGGAGGTTCACCATTTGTTTAAATGTGCATACATCAATGTAAATTTCACAACAGACATAGATGGAATAGAATACGCTGCCGTATTAAAAAATGTATATGCAATAGCCAGTGGGATATGCCATGGTTTAGGCTATGGAGATAATTTTCAGGCGGTATTAGTTTCGGCATCTGCCCGTGAAATGGAAAGATTTTTGGAAGCCAATAAGCAAACACATAGGGACGTAAAGGAAAATGCCTATCTAGGAGATTTATTAGTCACTGCCTATTCTCAATTTAGTCGAAACAGAACCTTTGGAAACATGTTGGGCAAGGGATATTCTGTTAAAAGTGCACAAATGGAAATGAACATGGTGGCAGAAGGGTATTATGCAACAAAAACACTTTATGAAATTAATCAAAAGACAAATGCCAATGTTCCCATCCTGCAAGCTGTTTATGATGTGATTTATAACCATAAAAATGCCAAGTTGGTCATGCATGAGTTAACCAAACTGTTGTCTTGATTTTTTTTAGAATACTTATTCATTTAACTTTGCACCCAATTTATGATGATTCAAGTATTAAAGTCTAAAATCCATAATGTTAAAATTACCTTTACAGAACTCAATTACATAGGTAGTATTACCATTGATGAAGATTTATTAGATGCTGCTAACATGATTGAAAATGAGAAGGTATTGATAGTAAACAATACCAATGGAGAACGTTTAGAGACTTATGTAATAAAAGGTAAAAGAGGGAGTGGGATTGTTGGTCTAAATGGTGCCGCTGCTCGTAGAGGAATGATTGGAGATGAATTGATAATCATTAGTTTTGCAACTATGGATTTTGAAGAAGCAAAATCCCATCAACCTACATTAGTGTTCCCAAATAAAGCCAATAAAATTTGAAAAAAAATGACATCATAAAGTATTCTATTTTTGCTTTAGTTGGCATTCTTGTTGGGTATTTTATATTCAGAAATTTTAGTTTCCAAGAATTTAAAGTTGATTTAAAAAAAGCAAATGTTTGGTTTGTTTTATTGTCTGTTTCTGTTGGTGTGTTTGCTGTTTTAATCAGAGCGTTGAGGTGGCAAATTGTAATGGAACCTCTGGGTTATAATACTAAATTAGGAAATTCTTATCATTCAATCATGACAGGTTATTTAGTGAATCTTGGAATACCTAGGTCAGGAGAAATTACCCGTTGTGCATTGATGTCTAAATCAGAAAATATACCTCTTAATGTACTTATTGGAACAGTACTTAGTGAAAGGATATTGGATTTAATCATGTTAGTTATTGTCATTACAGGCAGTGTCATATTGCAATTTGATTTGTTGTACAATTACATCAATGAAAATGTGTTATTGAAATTAAAAGGAAATGAGTGGATTCTATACACTGTTTTAATTGTAATGGTTTTGGGTTTGATTTTTTTATTTAAATCCAATTCAATGTTGAAAGGAGAAGGCAAACTCATGAAAATGTTTAAGGGGTTTGTAGATGGTGTAAAAAGCATATTTACCATCAAAAAACCTGTATTGTATATTTTTTACACCGTATTAATTTGGTTTTGTTATTGGATGATGACTTACACCTTGATTTTGGCTTTTGATTTCACACAGCCTATTGGATTAGCTGGAAGTTTGGCCATATTAGTATTTAGTTCTTTGGGTGTAATTATTCCTGCTCCTGCTGGTGGTGCAACCATTGGCACAGTTCAAGTAGGGCTCAATCAATTGTTTAAATTAGCAGAAACTCAAGCCAAATCGTTTGCTATTGTCATGTTTACAAGCAACATCATCATGATTATATTTGCCGGAACCATTTCCTACATCATCATGGCAAAACGAGTAAAAACATAAATTTTTTCATGTCACACCATCAACTTATTTCTGATAAAATTAAAGACCTTCAATCATTGATTGAATTTGTAAATGAATCAAAGTTAAACAATAAAAAAATTGTGTTTACTAATGGATGTTTTGACTTGTTGCACAAAGGACATGTTGATTATTTATCAAAAGCCAGAGACAAAGGAGATGTATTGATAGTAGGAGTGAATACAGATAGTTCTGTTAAAAGATTAGGCAAATCAAGTTCTCGACCTATTCAATCAGAGGAATCAAGAATGTATATATTGGCTGGCTTAGAGAGTGTTTCAGCTGTTGTTTTGTTTGATGAAGATACTCCATATGATCTCATTAAAAAAATTGTTCCAGATGTGTTAGTTAAAGGCGCAGATTATGCCATTGAAAACATTGTTGGAGCAGACATTGTTTTAGAAAACAATGGACGAGTTGAAACTATTGATTTTATTCAGGGTTATTCTACTTCTGCTATAGAGAGAAAAATTTTAGATTCAGCAATTAACAACTAAAACCTAACTGTAGCCCCAAGTTGCAATACAGATTTAGCTATGCCTAGTTCAGAAAATAATCCAATATTTTCTGTGAGGTAATAACGATATCCCAAAGTGGTTTCAAAACCTAATCTCAAGATATTTGGCAATTTTATTTTAGGCTCATAACCTTGAATTTTTGAACTGATTTTAAAGCTGCCAGTTCGGTAACCCATTCCTAATCCAAAGTATAAATCAGATTTTTCAAATTTTTCTGGATTAAAAAAATGAAAATTAATTCTAGCATTGAATGCTGTGTTTTTACTTTCAATTTTATAGGTATTAGGTGTGAATTTGCCTAATGCTGAATCAAAAATGTTTTGATCGTATTCCACAGTGTATTGCATGTGGTTGATGTTAAGTCCAAGACCTAGCCACCATTTAGGTTGGTATTCGACTTTAAAATGATAAGGTCCAACTCCAGTGGATTTAAATGCTAAACTTTCAGATTTTAAATAATTAAAAAAGAATCGGGGAGTATTAGGTACTCCTATTCCTGCAGAAATTAAAATAGGATTTTCAACCTCTGTTTGCGCCTTTGCCAAAGTGGTAAAGACTAAAAGAAATGATAATAATGCAATTTTGTTCATGGTTGAGTTAAAATGGTCTGTTTTTGCTTACCCATTCTTTGATGTAATGACTGATGTCGTTGGTATCTGTGCCAGGAGGAAATAAGCGAGCCACACCTTTGTTATTCAATTCCACCATGTCGTCATCGGGTATTATTCCTCCTCCAATTAACAGCACATTATCTAAGTTTTTTTGTTTCATTTCTTCAATCACTTTAGGAAATACGGTGTTGTGAGCTCCAGATAATATACTGATACCTATTACATCTACATCTTCTTGAATTGCAGCATTAACTACCATTTCAGGAGTTTGGCGCAATCCTGTATATATCACTTCCATGCCAGCATCTCTCAATGCAGAGGCAATAACTTTTGCTCCTCTATCGTGTCCGTCAAGCCCTACTTTAGCGATTAAAATTCTTATGGGTCTATTTGTTGTCATTTCAATTGTTTTTTTAATTTAATGGCATTTCTTTTCCTTAATTTCTTTTCACAATAATTTTTAAAAGGCTCAAAATCCATGATGAATTCTGTTTGGCTACCTGCTTTTAATTTTAAATACTTGTTTATTTTCTTTTGGTGTTTAGTGATGCTTAAGGTAAATACATAAAGACCATCTTTTGTAGCTTTTATCGGAAATACTTGCCAAGAATAATGGTTGGTAGAATCAAAGTTTCTTATATTGAAAAAATAATAATCTCCTAAATGAGTCAAAGTAGTGGTATCGCTCAATTGACATAACTTGGTAAGGTAAGGGTCGTTGGTTTCTAACGAGTTTTCAGTGATATTAAAATAAGTAGTATCTTTTATGCCATTGTGTTTTTCAATGTACAAAAAATATCCTTGCAATTCCTTAGGGTAGCTTGTTCTTGAGGAACCAGGTTGTTGTGTAAATGTGCATAATCTACAAGAACTTAGTCCTGTGATTAAAAATAGAATAAATGCGGTTTTTTTCATTGTATTAAGCAGTTAAAGGGATATGAGAAATGGCGTTTTTAATTCGGTCACTACATTCTTTAGGACCTATTAATTGAATGACTTCAAACAAGGGGGGTCCGCCAGATTCACCGCTGATAGCCAGTCTAAGGGGTTGCATAAATGCTCCGGGATTTAAGCCATTCTCGGTTACCATTTCTTTAAAATTTGATTCTAATTCAGAGGCGTTTTTGTTTTCTAAATTAACAAGTGTATCAGCATATTTATTTAAAATGTTCACAGCCTCTTTGTTCCATTTTTTAGCAATTACTTGTTCATCGTATTTGCTTGGTTTTTCGAAAAAATATTTGCTTTTTTCCACTATTTCGTGTTGGAAATTTACTTTTTCCTTAATCAGAGAAATGGCTTTTATTAATGTGTCTAAATCAGCATTAATTCCAATGTTTTGAAAATCATTTTTTAATTCATTAGCAATGGTTTCATTGTTTTTTAACATCAAGTGTTGATGATTGAACCATTTGGCTTTTTCAGGGTCAAATTTGGCGCCATTTTTACTTATTTTTTCTATGCTAAATAAGTTGATTAATTCTTCGATTTCAAATATTTCTCTGTTGTCAGAAGTGTGCCAACCCAATAACGCCAGCATGTTTATAACGGCTTTAGCTTCGTACCCTTTTTCTCGGTATCCACTGCTAATCTCATTGCTTTCTGGGTCTTTCCATTCAAGAGGAAATACAGGAAATCCTAATCTGTCACCATCTCTTTTGCTTAATTTGCCATTGCCATCGGGTTTAAGTATAAGAGGCAAGTGCGCAAATTTAGGCATGCTTTGTTCCCATCCGAAAAATTTATAAAGCATGACATGAAGTGGAGCTGATGGTAGCCATTCTTCACCTCTGATGACATGCGAAATTTTCATTGTGTAGTCATCTACAACATTGGCTAAGTGGTATGTTGGCATACCATCACTTTTAAACAGAACTTTGTCATCCATTGCACTGGTTTGTACCACTACCCATCCGCGAATTAAATCATGAAATCGAACTTCTTCTTTCCTTGGTAATTTTATTCTGATTACATAAGGTTCACCTGCTTCTAATTTTCTTTTTACCTCATCTTCAGATAGGGTTAATGAATTTTTCATGCTCATTCTGCTTACTGCATCGTACTGAGGAGACATGCCACCAGCTTTTAATTTTTCTCTCATTTGGTCTAATTCTTCGGCAGTGTCAAAAGCATAATAAGCATTTCCAGAAGCCAATAACTGGTCAGCATATTGTCTGTACATTGGTTTTCTGTCGCTTTGTCTATATGGTTCACATGGTCCTCCTACGTGAGTGCCTTCGTCAAATTTTATTCCAACCCAATTCAACGAATCTATGATGTATTGTTCAGCGCCAGGTACAAATCTAGTTTGGTCGGTGTCTTCAATTCTTAAAATCATATCACCACCTTGTTGTTTTGCAAACAAATAATTAAACAAGGCTGTTCTAACACCGCCAATGTGCAATGGTCCTGTTGGACTTGGAGCAAATCTCACTCTTACTTTATTCATCAAGTGCAAAAATAATCTAAAAAGTTGATATTGTTTTTTTAAAAAGTTATTCAATGACTAAATCATAAATAGCATGTTTCAATTTTCTTCTTTAAAGAAAATAGTTCGTTGAAAAATGTCATAATCGTGTCATTTTAAATTAAATATAAAAAATGTGAAACGTTTAGTATTATTTTTACGTCTAATATTTTAAAAGTAACAATATGTCAGCGAATAAAATCTTTTTGTGTTCTTTGAAAATGTTCATGATTGGACTACTTATTCTCATGTCTTCTGAATCTTATTCTCAAGTTAATATATCTTCACCTAAACACGTTTGTATCGGTGACCTTATTTATTTTAAAATAAACAACCCCAATAATTTTACTTTTTCTAAAACAGAATGGAAATTTGGCAATGGTTTTTCTTCAAAAAGCAAAGAGCCTTTTCATTTATACAAAAACACTGGCAATTTCAAAGTGACATTAAATGCAACCACAAGTAATGGAACCATTTACTTTGATTCAGTTTTTATTGATGTGCTCGAATTGCCCAAAGCTTTGTTGGTTAAAGATATTGACTCTGATTCATGTATTCTGACAAATTTAGTAAAATTTTCAAATCAATCTACTCCTGCTAATATAGGCCAACCCTTAGCTAAAAATTTAATAGTATGGGGCGATGGTGATTTTGAAAATTCTATACCTTCATTCAATCAAATTCACCAACACCATTATGTCATGAATGACAGATACAAGGTAAAACTTGAAGTTACCGACATAAAAGGATGTAAATCCACTAACATTCAATACATCAATATCATTGATGGTGGCAGAGCAATTATCGATTCTTCGGTGATTTATCCATCATGTGGTAATGCAAAAGTGTGTTTTTCAAATAAGTCTTTATCAAATAGTCAAAACACCACCATTTACAAATGGGAGTTCAATAACAATGCTCCAGTACAATTGAATTATTCTTATGTTCAATGTTATACTACTACTGTAAGCAATACTTTCAAAGCCATACTGACAGCTAGCAATCCTAACAATACTTGCCAACATAAAGACACATTAGAGATTCCAATAAAAATAGAACCTCTTGTGAATCAATTGAGCATATTAAGTAGCCCAGTTTGTTTTGGAGATAATGGTTTAATTAAAGTTTCAAATACGTTATCAGGGGCAACGTACAAATGGTATTTTGACAATCAACTACTAAAAAACACTTCCCAAGATTTGTTTCTTAAAACAAAATCTGATAAGGATACTATATATCCAGGTACATACACTATAACTTGTGTTGTTGAAAAAAATGGATGTAAATTCACTTACAATCAAACATTGGTAGTTCAAGGTCCAGTAGCAGATATGTTGATAGTGAATAAAAGACAATGTGGTGTAGATAAAAAAGTGTACATGATGGACCAATCTCGATTTATCAATAGAAATAATGCTGAATACTTATGGTCAATTGTAGATCCTGAAGGAAATAATTGCACAACAGACAGAGCCAATAATCAAAATAAAAACAGCAATTGTAATTTCAGTAAAGATTGGTTTCACAAACATAAATATTCGGTTGCTCGACCATTAAACATGATACAATTAACAGTAAAAGATAAAACCACAGGTTGCACTGATACAAAAACTGATTATGTTAGACATGATTATTGCAAGCTTTTGGTACAAGGTCAACCTATATTCTTTGAAATTTGCCAAGGGGATGAATTTTTGGATCCAAAAAAATACAATGTGTTAAATCCTCCTGTTAAATTTTCGTTAGATACGGGTAAAACATACTTAAAATACCCATCTGTAGTAGATAAACCTTATCTAGGTTGGTATGGTGTGAATATGATTTTTTATAACGATGAGCCATACGAAGCCAATGATATTGGAGACGATTCTTTTGAAATAAAACAAGTGCTACCATTTTATGATACCTTGTTTGCTCCTGATGCATTGTTGGTGAAATTCAAAAAATCTAAAGGGAATACTATCAAAGTTGAGCCAAGTTGTAATCCATTTGAAGTGTCTTTAAACTTGATAGATTCAGTTTTCAAAGCTGGAGAGTATGATATAGTCCATTGGGGAGATAATCAAATTGATACCTTTCATTATTTAAATGATACAATAGTAAGTAAACACAAACATAAGTATTATAAATCTGGGTTTGATGGCATGATTAATTTATTCAGATTAAGCATTGATGGATGTAATACTCACGATACTATTAAAATAAAATTCGGAAAAGAATTAACTTTGGAAAAAACAGGAAATCCTTGCATGAATTCAGAATTGTGTTTTAGTACCAAAATCAATAATTTTAATTCATTAGATATTTATAAACAGTTTAAATCTATTGATTGGTATTTGGATAGTATCCATGTTTTGGATTCTAGCAATCAATTTTGTGATACATTTACTAAGTCTGGTTATCATTCTTTAAAAACTATTTACAAAGATTCATTGGATTGCATTGATACCATTTATACGCCAATTTACATTCGTGATTTAAAGGCTGGAATATTTAAAGACTCAAGAATTTCATATTGCAGTGAACTAAAGCAATTGTTTGATTCATCATATTATGAGGGAGGACAACAAAATGGAGATTTAATTAATAAATACATATGGGATTTTGGCTCAAATTTGTTCAGCACCACAGAAAAAGATCCTTTTAAATCATTTGATTTGGAAGACAGTATAGTGTATGCAAAACATGCCATAGAAGACAATAATGGTTGTAAAGATACCATTGCCTTTGAAATCAAAGTTGTGGGTTCTTTGCCTCGATTTGAATTCAATGATACAGTAGGTTGTGCTCCATACACAGTGACATTCAAAAACAAATCAAAAAAATGCTCGAGTTATATTTGGGAATTTGGAGACGATGATAACAACACATTTGAAAACAATGACGAGGGGGATGTGATTTTTACATACGAAAAACACGGGAAATTTTATCCAAAGTTAATCGGAATAGATACTTTTTTTAATGAAAATACAGGTGCAGTGTATTATTGCAATGAGGTATTTGACCCTAACATCTTTGTTAATGTATTAAAAACAATAAAATCTACTCTTGAAAAAGACGATACCATTTGCTTGGGTCAAACTGTATTTTTTAACTCAATAAGTGAAGATGCGTTATTTAACCACTGGGATTTTGGCGATGGGTACAAAGCAAAATTGCCTATTACTAACAATGCAGTACCTTATGTATATCAATCTCAAGGGGTGTTTAAAGTAAAAGCTGTTCCTGATTTTACTTTCCCAGATGGTGTAAAGTGCCTAGATTCAAACACGGTGACAATAACAGTAATAGGAGTCAATGCAGATTTTGAAATTGATCCTAAAAGTGATGAACCAATTTTTTACTTCAATAGTTTATCAAGCCCAGATGATGCTAAATTGTTTTGGAATTTTGGACAACCTAGTTCTGGTAGTAACAATTTCTCTAACGATAAAAATCCAATGCATAATTACGAATTGGAAAGAAGTACTTTCAAAGTGTGTTTAACCGCTGTCAATGGCAAATGTAGAGATAGTGTCTGTAAGCCAGTTACTAGCAATTATGAAGAGTATGTAAAACTTTTCAATGTGTTTACCCCTGGCAACATAAATGAAAAAAATGATGAGTTTGATGCCATAGTGAAAGGTGAAAAAGATTATAGAATGATCATCTATGACCGTTGGGGGATAGAGGTGTATAACAGTGAAAAAGATGGTGAAATAGGAGATGGTTTTAATTGGAATGGTAGGTTACACAATACAGGAAACGAGCTAGCATCAGGGACATATTATTATTTGTTAGAGTTTAAATACAAACGAATACCAGATAAAAAACAAACATATAGTGGAGTTCTAACTCTAATTAGGTAACATCTTTGTTTGAATAATAGATTATATCAGCACACTTTTTTTGCGTATTTAAAAGTTAAAAAAATTTATTTTTGATGTATTTAAAAAAATATGATTAAGCCAATGAGCAATATAAAGGGTAATCAAGCTGTAGAAGTAAAAATTAAGAATTTCCTAAAAAACAAAAAAAGGAAATTTTAATTCTCAGGTCATCGATTTAACTGTCAATTTAGAATCAATTAAAATAAAAAAATTGGCAATCAAGTTTTTTTATGTTTAATTTGTTTGACTTATGAAATGGCTAAAGTTTTTTTTAATTTTTTTTGTGGTTCATGTTAATGCTCAAAACGTTGATTCGGTAGATAGAAATTTAAATTCATACATCAGCAATGCACCACTTGTCAATTTGGAAGCCTTAGATACCAATTTAAAACATTATAAAATCTTTTTTACTGGAGAGAATCACTATTACTCTAGAGAAAATTCTAAAATTGAATTGGAAATGTTAAGGTATTTACATCAACATGCTGGTGTAAGAAATGTGATAATCGAATTGGGTTTTTCTAGGGGGTATATGTTAAATCAATACGTTAATGGAGATACTTCTTATTTCAATGAAATGGAAGGGACTACATCCAAGGTGTTTCTCTATTATTATAAAAAATTAAAAGATTGGAACATGTCCTTGCCAAAAGAAAATAGAATAACAGTTCATGGAGTAGATATTGAAAGATTCAAGGATGATGGACCTGTACTGATGTCAAAATTATTGCCAAATTATTTAAAAGTTCCAGAATCGATTCAAATGACTGTAGAAGCCATTCATTCTTTCAGTGAATACAGAAAAAAATATTACAATTTTTATCGCGATCAAATAGATGATGAAAGCTTATTCGATGCTCAAAACAGTGGCTCAGGTTATTATAATTATGGAATAGGATATTTTGATGGAAACAGTATAGACAGCATGTTGTCTAACATAAAATCTAACATTCAAGTATATAAAGCTGTTTTAAAAGATTCTTTTCCATTGTTTGAAAAAATAGTGAATTCTTTAAAAGAAAATAGACAATGGGAAGAAACCAGCAATAATGTGTATCAAAACATTTACCGAGAAAGGATAATATACAGTAATATCAGCAAGTTGATGACTGCCGATAGCAATGCTAAATTCTATGGACAATTTGGGCGATGTCATATCAATAAAGAACAAAGCGGAAAAGAATGTGGTGTTTATGCTTTTAATTCGGTAGTTAATAGGTTGAATACAGGCATAGCAAAAGATAAAGTCATGAGCATTGCGATATTTTATAAAAAAAACCTTTATTCATATAAGTACAATTACGAGAGGTTTGATGATGCTTATTATAGTTTGGATTATTTGGATTTTTCTAAATATGCAAAATTTAGTTGCAGTGATTCTTCTAAAATTTTTAAGGTTAAACAATCTGATTCTATTTTAAAAAACAAATTTAATTTCATTGTATTAAACGATGTATGTGATAATAGAAATTCATCCAAGTTAAAGAAAAATAAAAAATATGATAGACTCGAATGGATGGTTAGTTTAGATTTCGATAAAACATATCATTTTTATAATTTAGCCAAATTTAATCAAGCCATTTTCTCAAGCGATTCCTTTAGTTTTAAGGCGCCAATTCAATCGTTTGGAGGTGGATTTTCATTGACTGATTTTGGGACATATTTTTCTATGAATTTCAAAAAAATGCAATCTCAAAAAATCGGGTATAATAAGAAGTCATACACCTTGTCTGGAAGCCAGTTTGGTGCCAATATTGGGGCTGATGTAACTGTCACACATTATTTACATTTGTTCCCTCATTTTTCATACACTTATCAATCGTTAAGGTTGGAAATTGTGAACGATACTCAAAATGTGACTTTCCCATTTGTTCCTAATGCAAATGAAAAGGTTGTTCATAGAAATAATTCATTTAGTTTGGGTTTTGGGTTGCAAGCCAAATATGCAGTTACTAGATATTTTGGATTGCAAGCTGGAGCAACTTATTTATTTGACCCTTCAAGTAAATATTGGAGATACAATGGCAAAGTCAATAATCTGTCTCCAAAAACTTCTCTTTCCAACATTCAATTAGGTTTTGGTGCTTGTTTAATTATTCAACAATAGTTCATGAAAAGCATAATAAAGCAAATTCCTAATGTATTTACACTTGGTAATTTATCTTGTGGTGTTTTATCCATCTTAAAAGCCTTTGAACAAGATTGGCAATTAGCGGCATATCTTATTTTCTTAGCAGCTTTTCTCGATTTCTTTGATGGTTTTTTTGCACGATTGCTCCATGTCAGTGGTGAATTAGGTAAACAATTGGATTCGTTAGCAGATTGTGTGACATTTGGAGTTGCTCCATCCATTCTTTTGTGGCAGTATGCTCATTCTAGCCAGTTAGGTGATAGCAATTCTGTTTTGAATTATTCGTTTTTGTTGTTAGCTGTATTTTCTGCATACAGATTAGCTAAATTTAATATAGATAAAAGGCAAACGGATTCATTTATTGGAGTTCCAACACCTATTACAGGAATGATGGTTGCAAGTTTTGCTTTTATTAAAGATGATTTTCCTTTGAGTTTTGATTTTTTGTTTTCTAATTCATGGGTTTACTTCTCATTTTGCTTAATTATTTCATTGTTGTTGATTAGTGAAATTCCATTGGTGTCCCTCAAAATTAAAAAAGGGAAACCTTTAAAATTTTATATTCCACAAATGGTTATAGCCCTGATTGGGTTAATTAGCTTGTTGTTTTTTCAATGGCTAGCTTTGCCAATTATTTATGTTGTTTATGTTTTATCTTCAATATTTGTTAATTTTGCAAAAAAATAAATAATGAAATATTCTGTTGAAATTTTAGTCATGCCTCGTAAAGAATTGTTGGACCCTCAAGGAAAAGCAGTCACAAATGGTTTGCACAATATAGGTTTTAAGTCCATTGATGATGTAAGAGTGGGAAAATGCATCACCTACATTACCGAAACTAATTCTGAAGCTGAAGCTATAGAGGAGGCAAATAACGCCAGCAAAAAACTGTTAGCTAACCTAGTCATGGAAAGTTATCAAGTAAAGGTATCTAAAATAGACTAATAATTCATAGCGATAAATCATTTATGGTTTACGATGTGGTAGTGATTGGTGGTGGAGCTGCTGGTTTTTTCACAGCAATTAATACCAAAATCAATCATCCTAATACGAAAATACTCATCATTGAAAAAAGCAAGAACTTATTGGGCAAAGTTTTGGTCAGTGGTGGTGGTAGATGCAATGTAACACATGCTTGTTTTGTTCCTGAAGAATTAATTAAATATTACCCAAGAGGACACAAAGAATTGTTGTCAGTTTTCAACAGATTTTCTCCTAACGATACAATCAATTGGTTCAAAGAACGTGGAATTGAATTGAAAAAAGAGTTAGATGGGCGTATGTTTCCAGTATCTGACAGTTCTGAAACCATTGCAAATTGTTTTTTAAATGAAGTTTCAAAATTAAAAGTCGAAATAAAAATCAATTGTTCTATAAACCAGATAGAAAACAAAAACAATGAATTTATATTAACTAGCAACAATGAAGTTATAGTAGCAAGAAAGATAGTGGTAGCCAGTGGAAGCAGCGATGCCGTTTGGCAAATAGTAAAAAATTTGGGACATAAAATTATACCGCCAGTACCTTCTTTATTTACATTCAATTGCAAACACCCTTATTTTAAAGACCTTATGGGAGTTAGTTTTTTAAAAGCAAAAGTAAAAATTGAGTTTACTCCTGAACAATTGAAATTGTTTAAACTTAAGAAATCAGATTTAATTCAGTCGGGACCATTATTAATAACACATTGGGGTTTAAGTGGTCCTGCAATATTGAAATTGTCTTCTGTTGCTGCTAGGGCTTTATTTGATTTACAATACCAATTCAACATTAAAGTAAATTTTACAGGCTTAAACAGTGTAGATGAAATATATCAAGGATTGCTTAACATGAAAAGTGAACAATCAAAAAAGATGCTTGGAAACATCAATCCATTTGGTATAAGTTCTCGATTTTGGGTCAATTTATTAGAAGTAGAAAACATAGAAAATAAAATGATTGGAGATTGTAGTCACAAAGAGCTTTTGAAAATTGCTGAAAAAATAGGAAATGCTGATATTCAAATAAGCGGCAAGAGTACAAACAAAGAAGAATTTGTTACATCGGGTGGAGTTGATTTAAAGGAAGTGGACTTTAAAACCATGGAAAGCAAGCTCATTCCTGGGATATATTTTGCTGGAGAGGTATTAAATATTGATGCCCTCACAGGAGGATTTAATTTTCAAGCTGCTTGGAGCGAATCTTGGATCATCAGCCAAAGTGTTTTGGCTTAATCTTCAAGTTCTGTAATTACGGCATCGCCCCACAATTGTTCTATGCCATAAAAATCGCGTTTATCTTCTTTGAAAATATGAACGACAATGTCTATGTAATCCATAAGAATCCACTCACAAAACTCTAATCCTTCAATGTGCCATGGTTTTTCACCAGCTTTTTTTCTTGATTCTTCTTCTACACTGTCTGCAATAGCATTCACTTGTTTATCACTGCTCGCATGACAAATAATGAAATAATCTGCCATGGAAGTTTTAAGTTTTCTTAAATCTAAAATGGTGATTTTGTTGGCTTTTTTCTCTTGCATGCCAAATATGATGGCATCTTTTAAATCTATTTTTGTTATTTTCTTTTTTGGCATTAACCTTGTGGCTTAATTATTATATTTTTTTCTTCGTGCTTGCAAAAGTAAAACCAAATACACAATTTATTGGACAAAATATTTTATATTTTTCTAAAGTTGATTCAACTAACAACATTTTAAATGAATTATCTAAAAATAATTTAGTTGAAAATGGGTCAATTGTCATTGCCGATTACCAAACAACGGGCAAAGGACAAAGAAATAAAACTTGGGATAGCAATGCTTTTGAGAATTTGCTTTTTTCAATTTTTTTAAAACCTGTAACTAATCAGGTGATTTTCCCGTTTAAAATAAATAAAATTATTACTTATTCAATATTGATGGCTTTAAAAAAATATTGTAACAATTCAAACAAATTGAAAATTAAATGGCCTAATGACATTTATTTTGAACTTAAAAAAGTAAGTGGAATATTGATAGAGAACAATTATTCAGGATCAAATCTCAATCATTCTATCATTGGAATAGGTATAAATGTCAATCAGCAATTCGATACAAATGACAAAATATCTTTATCTGAGATTACGGGTAACACCATAGATAGGTTATTGCTCTTGGAGCAAATGCTTGAAGAAATTGAAGAACAATATTTGAAATTTTCAGCTCATAATAACCAAACTATTAATTCATTATTTAATGAATCATTAATTGGTATAAATGAAGAATCAGAATTTGAGATAAACAATGAAGAAATAAAAGGAGTGGTGTTAGGGGTGAATGACAATGGACAATTACTTGTTTCTCAATCAGGTGTGAGTAAAGCTTATAATCATGGTGAAATAAAACAAATATTTAAAAGGTAAATGGGTTTAAAATTAGCAATTGATATTGGCAATTCATTCATAAAAGGGGGGTTGTTTAATCTGAAAGGAGAAATGCTTCGTATGGAGGTAGCTCATTCTGTAGAGGAAATCATATCCATATTTAATTCTGAAAATATAGACTTTGTTTACTTTTCTAGTGTCAAAAAAATGTCAGAACTTAATATTTCGATACCTTTTGGAGTTTTAAATGAAAAAAGCAAATTGCCATTTATAAATTTATATAAAACGCCTGAAACTCTTGGAAGAGATAGGATTGCTGCTGTAGCTGCTGCGTCAGTTAAATTCCCCAAAATGCCAGTTCTGATATTTGATATTGGTACTTGCATGACTATCGATTTCATCAATGAGTCAAATGAGTACATGGGAGGAAATATATCTCCAGGGGTCAATATGAGACTCAAGGCAATGAATTTATTAACGGATAAATTGCCACTTTCGTCTAAAGAATATTTAACAAATTTTTTAGGAGATTCAACCATGTCAGCTCTTGCAAATGGGGCTGTTGAAGGGTTATGCAAAGAAATTGATGGTTACATTGTTAATTTTAAGTTAAATTATCCTAAATTAAAAGTTGTGTTTTGTGGCGGTGATGCTATTTTTTTTGAGAAAAGAGTAAAAAACAAGATATTTGCAGACCCTAATTTTGTGTTACAAGGATTGTATCAATTATTATTATTAAATGAAAAAAATTAAAATTTTATGCTGCTTATTGCTTTTTATGTTTTTTAAGTTATCAGTAGCTCAAAACAATACAAAATCTCTTTATTCATCGCGAGGAGTTGGGGAGTTGGAATCTTTTAATCATGCTTACAGCAAATCTTTAGGTTCGGCAATCAATGGAATTAGAAGTAGCCATTTTATATCGTTATCAAATCCTGCTTCTGCTGCGGCTTTAAAATATGTATATTTTGATTTTGGTTTAAGGGCAGATGCAGGTAAAAGTTACACAAAAGATTCGACAAATACTTTTTTCAATGGGAATTTTAATTACTTAGTCATTGGGTTCCCAGTTTGGCGTAAAGACACTACCAAATACACCAACACGAAATTAGGAAGCAACATTCAAGTAGATAAGAAAACAATTTGGTCTGCTGCTTTTGGTTTTGCTCCATACAGCAGTATAGGTAGTGCTTATTTCAAAACAATAGATACTAGCTACGGAAAACAAACCATTATTTATTCTAATACAGGTGGACTAAGCCGAGTGTTTCTTCAAAATGGATTTAATGTAAACAATCATTTTTCCTTAGGTTTAACTACCTCTTACGTTTTTGGACAACAAACTTATAATAAAATCATTTATTTAAGTGATTCGGGTGTAAGTAGGTTGGTTTCAGATAAATCTTTAAGTTATCTCAAAGGTTTTAAATTTGATTTTGGGTTTCAAGGTCATCACACCATTAATCTAAAATCCAATAAAAGAGATACATTCAATGGAAAGTTAATTACAACATCCGTTAAAACACCTTTAAGGTTTGTTTTCGGTGCCACCATCAGCAATTCACCAACTTTAAAATACTCATTGTCGCGCTTAGCTTTAGGGAAAAGCAATTATTTTCTCACAGCTCCAATTGATACATTAATAAACGAAGACAATGTAAAGGGGAAATATTACATGCCTTCTTCTTTTACTGCTGGTTTTTCTGCTACCCTTAATCATTTATGGATGTTTACTTTTGACTATAAAATGGATAGAATTTCATCAAAAATTAACACCATTTTTAATTCAGATTCATTTAACAATGCTTCACAATTGTCATTTGGCTTTGCTTACCGACCAGATATGGAGGTAGATAAAATGAGCAAAAGACAAAACAATAGATTTAAGCCAAACATTGAATACCGTGTTGGCTTCAGATTGTATAATACTGGACTTTATTTAAGAAATAATATTGGGGAAATTTCTCAATTGAAAGAATATGGCATTAGTTTTGGATTAGGTATTCCAAAAACAATTCCAACCTATTACAGTAAAACTCTTAAATCCATGATTAACTTTACTTACGAATACATTCATAGAGGTACAACAAACAATGGATTAGTTGCTGAAAACATTCACAGACTTACACTAGGGTTTACATTAAATGATATCTGGTTTATTAAACGCAAATTCAATTAAATATATGAACAACAAACAAAAAATAGGCATCCTGTTATTCGCACTCATTTGTAATTTTACATTTTTAACTTATGCTCAAGAAACTCCATCAGCAGCATCTCTGCCTGAATGTGTTAAATCTTATGGTAAAGATTCTTTAGAAACCAGAAGAAACATGTTCCTTTTCCAAGAAGGATTTAAAAACAAAGAATACAAAGAATCATACCCAAATTGGTCTTATGTATTCAATAATGCTCCTTGCGCATTCAAAAGCATACATCAAAATGGTGCTATTTTACTCAATGAATTAATTAAAAATCCGACTTTAGCAGCGCGTAAAGAAAAATTAATAGATACTTTATTATTGATTTTCCCAACTAGAATAAAATATTTTGGAGAAGAAGGATTTGTTAAGGGTGAGTGGGCATTAAACATGTCTAAATTACGTCCTGCTAATACTTCTGAAATAATTAAACTATACGCTTCATATTATGAATTAGAAAAAGATAACATCTATGAAAGCAAAGCTCAAGATTATCTTAAAAATGCTGTAGAAGCTAATAAAAAAGCTTTAATGACCAAAGAGGAGTTATTTGATTTGTTTGATAGATTAAACAATACTGCTGATTTTAATTTAGTTAAATTCAGTAACGATTCAAACAAAAGAAAAAATTGGTTAATTGTACAAAACAACATGCAAAAAATCATGACTCCTTACTTGAAATGTGCAGAAATTGATTTGATATACCAACCAAAATTAAAAGCCAATCCTGAGGATGTAGCATTGATGTTAAAAGTAATAAAATATTACAAAGCGGCTAAATTATGCAACGAAAGTCCTAACTTTATTTCATTGCTCGAAAAAAAATATTCTATTGAGCCAGATGCAGTAGCTGCCGAAGAATTAGCTAAAATATTTGATAAGAAAAAATTGACTCCTAAAGCAAATGAATATTGGGACAAAGCCGCTGATTTAAGCGAAGATTCAAAGAAAAAAGAAGAAATATACATCATGTTGGCTAAAAGAAATCAAGCCAATGCTAGCTTGTCTAAATCGTATGCCGCTAAAACTTTAGCAATTAATCCAAACAATGGTTATGCATTAATTTTGCAAGGGATAGCTTTATATAAATCAGCAAGTGGATGCGATGCCTTCAATAAAGCTGCAGCGGCTTGTGAGGCTGTTGAATATTTTAATAGAGCAAAAAATTCTGGAGACCCAAAAGTAATAGCAGAAGCAAATAAACAAATAGCTCAATACAAAAAATATTACCCATTAAAAAAAGATGCCTTTTTTAGAAACTTAAAAGAAGGGGATTCATACACCATCTCTTGTTTAGGGATATCTACTACATTGCATTTAAGATAATTTGAGATTATCTATTCTCTTCATATTGATAGTATCTGCTTTCAGTTCATGTAGTCATGAAAAAGCTAAAAAAAATGTGGCTGAAAGCATGAAAGCAGATACTTTGCTTTTCACTCAAGATGGCACAAATGTGAAAATAAATTACAGTGATTCTGGCATTCTTAAAGCCATTATTTTCGCTCCCAAATTGATAGGCTTTAAAAAAGACAACAACGAAATTGTAAAAATGCCTGAAGGTGTAAAAGCTGATTTTTACAATAAGTTAGGACAAGTGGAAAGTTATTTAACTGCAGAAAAAGGGATTTCATATCAAACCCAAAAAAAAGTTGAAGTGTGGCAAAATGTTCAAATTTTGAATGTGAAAAATGAGAAATTAAACACAGAAAAACTGATTTGGGATCAAAATACAAGAAAAATTTACACAGATAAATTTGTTAGAATAACGACACCCACCGAGATATTGACAGGTGAAGGTCTTGAGGCTGATCAAGATTTTACCAAATGGATGATTTTAAAGCCAAGAGGTGTTATAACCATAAAAAAAGACAGTACAGAAAATCAATAAACATGGATAAAAAATCACTTTTAGGAAGTCAAATCATCATAGTATTATACTTGTTAGCAATAGCTATTTCCTCTATCGAAACAACCGTACAATTTAAAAACGGAGGATTTTCTAATCCTAAAGTGTATCTATTTGCAGCAATTTTTGGATTCTCTGTTTACATGTATTTCATAAGAAAAAAACAAAGATTAACTAAGCGTTAATCGGGCGGTTTTTCCATTTTATTTCTTTGCTTTTACTCAATAAAATGTAAGGTATGTATAATTGGTAAAAAGGCATCAGTAATATGGTGTAAAGTTTCAGTTTTAATTGTTTAATCAATACTAGCCCAAACATCAAATCACTAATCCATTTTAAAGCTATTATCAACAAATAAATTGGTTGAAAAATGGAAAGTGCCAATGCGATATAAAAAGCTATGTTTTGAATCATTACCAATAGTTGAACTTTGTTGTTAGTTGAGTATTGATAATGATTAGCTTTTGAAATCCACCTCATTCTTTGTGATTTGAACTCTTGAAATCGTAAACAAGGAATTGTTTTCACTACACATTCTTTGTTCAATGTAGAAATTACTTTTAAGTTAGATTTGAAAAAATCATGCATCAATAAATCATCGTCACCACTTACTACATTGGAATGTCGATAGCCTCCTAGTTGATTGAATGCATTTTTGTCGAACATTAAGTTGGCTCCATTGCAAGTGCTAGGCTGTTTTAAATTGTTTAAAGTGAAGCTAATTCCAACTATAGCAGCACTTTCAGCTTGTTGTAAGTCTTGAAAAACAGAGTGATTTGATTGATAAGATACAGGGCCACATAACATTTGACAAGCTTCTTTTTCGAAAATATTACACATGGAACTTAGCCAATTTTCACCTACTACACAATCGGCATCTAGTGTCAAAACGATATTGTATTTTGCTTTTGAAATTCCAGTTAACAAGGCTTGTTTTTTGCCTTGATTTGCGTTTGAAACGACCTTTACTAAATCATTGTTTTTGTATTTTATTAATTTAGTTTCTGATGAATCATCACTGTGATCATTTACAGCAATAATTTCAAATTTGGTGATTAATCCTCTTTGATTTAATACTGAATCAATGCAATTGCAAATGTTGTCTTCTTCGTTTCGGAATGGAATAATGATAGATACACTTAATTCTGGAATACTTGCTTTGTACACAAAAATAGTTTTGTCTAAATGAAACAATAAAAAGCACATTAGAACAAAATAAATGGTGATTATAAAAGCTATAAAGTAAAACATCAAGTTGTTTTTGATTTTATGAAATAATAAATGCCTACAATTGTTGGGAATAACACATTGAATGTGTAAATGATCATGCCAGGGAGATAATCAACTCCAGAAAAAGAATGTTGCTGAATTCCATTGAATACTAGGGTAGGTATTGTTACTCTAATGGCAATGTCAGTAAGTATAAAATTGGGTGATAATGTTTGAAATAAAAAGACGCATGACGAAGCCATTAAATAATAAATTAAACTAGTATGAATAGACAATTGAAAGTACATGGATAATAAAGCATAAGGGATTAAAAAAGAGATGTACCTCAACAACGAAATTAAAAAAACGATGTACATGGTTTTTTTGTTTTCTAACAATGAAATGGCATCATTAATGGCAACAATGATTGAATGCTTGCGTTTTATTTTGAGTAAACTTGGCTTAAAATAAATAACATTGAATGCGATTGTAATCATTATTATAATTGAAATGACAATGTTGCTTAATTGAAAAATTTGTAGATACAAAAGTCCTACAACACCGATATTTAGAGTCATTAGCAATTGACTGAAACTGCCAAAAACAGAAAGAAGTGCTGCATTAATTTTGTTTTTATCTTCCACATAACAAAGCCTTCCTATGTATTCTCCTGTTCTAAATGGGAGCAATTGTGAAACTGTAACTCCACTTAGTACAGATTTTAAAGATTTTAAGAAAGTGGTTTTTTCTATTTGATTGATTAATATATTCCATTTTAATGCTTCTAAAAACCAATTGATGGTAGTTGCTAAAATCAATAAAAAAAAGATATAAGATGGTAATTCTTTAAAATGCAAAAGGAAATTAGAGATAGAAAATTGGGTGTTTTTGAAAAACTTAAAATAAAGGACTATGGCTAATCCTATGGGGACAATAATTTTTAACACTCTATAAAGTATTGCCCATTTTTGTTTTATATTTGTTTTGTTTTGCAAAGACTTGATTTAGCTGATTACGATAAAATTGTTATGGGAATAGATCCCGGTACAAATATAATGGGATATGGGATTGTTGGCGTCATTCAAAAAAAATTCATTTTAATAAGTATTGGCATCATTAAACTCGACAAGATTGAAGATCACGGACTTAAACTTAAACATATTTTTGAAAGAGTTAGTGGTTTAATTGAAAGCTATCATCCCGATGAAGTTGCTGTAGAAGCACCTTTTTACGGTAAAAATGTTCAATCTATGCTCAAATTAGGAAGAGCACAAGGTGTGGCTATTGCAGCAGCATTAGTTAAAGAAATTCCTATATTTGAATATCTTCCTCGTAAGATAAAGCAAAGCATTACAGGCAATGGCAGTGCAACGAAAGAACAAGTTGCTTTAATGCTTCAATCTCAATTAAATTTTGAGGAAATGCCTAAGCATTTAGATGCTACAGATGGTTTAGCAGCTGCACTTTGTCATATTTATCAACATACCCCTAGGCCCTTTGGAGCTAAAGGTACAAAAAGCGGTTGGTCAAAATTTGTTAATGAAAATAAAGACAGAATTAAATAGTCTATTTCAATTCCAATTTTTTCTTCACTTTCCCACTTTTTTCTACTAGAAACCACAAACCATTAGTTTTTCCTTTTCCAACAAAGCAATTAGTAGTTTCCTCAATGCTCAAATTGGAAAATTTATCAACCATTTTTTCTGCTAATTCTAGGTTGTCAAATTCCAACAACCTCACTCTTTCACCCAATGCATTGATGGCTGTTATTTGATAATCTCCATTGTTGTTTCCATTGCCTTTATACAATGTTGCTATGCCATTTTTAAATGTAGTGGCTTTGTTATTTTCTTTACTGCAACTGGCTAATCCAGTTTTTATAATTACTTTTCCTAATGTATCGATATACACTATTTGACTGTCAATGGATACTGCACATAGCCCTTCTGAAAATTCAGGTTCGAAAGAACAAGGCAATTGAAATCCTTTACTGATTTTTACATTAAAAAAGGTATCAACAAAAACAAATTTGTTACAATAGACAGTGTCTTCGGGAGCTATTTTTTCTAACATGTAATCGTTGCATTCATAGTACAATAACATACGGTTGTTTTGGTGTTTCGTTTTTTGCTTGTATTTTTCTGCTTCAATATCTGAAATTGGATATTTGTTTTTAGTTAATACCAATGGCAAATCACTCATTGGTTTTGAGGTGTCTTTTTTTGTGTTACTAGCTAAAATGACTTCTATTTTTTTATTTTTTGGTTTAATGTTTACATAGATAATTTCAGGAATTCTTTGCCCTCTTTTATCTATAAAATAAACATCGTAATAGTTTCTTACTCCTCCTGAACCTTTATATACTTTAGCCTTCCCGTTTTTAAATGGAAGAATTTTGTTTTTATTAGGTGAGCAAGCCAGTAGTTTAGAGTTTAATTGGGGTTTCCCACTGGAATCTATAAATACCAGTTCATTGTTGATGTTTACAGCGCACCATCCTTCCCCAAATTTAGGTTCAAAATTACAAGGTAATTGAAATATTGGAGGCACTTTCACTTCAAATTGTTTATTGACAAATACAAATTTGCCGCATAAATGGGTGTCTTTTTTTGAGATTAAATGATGATAATTAGGGTCGCAGAAATAGGGGATACAGGTGAGATTTTCTGAAAATGGATACTTTTTTAAATAAGATTCTTTTAACAGACTATCTAAATATAGTTTTGTCTGACTATAGGACTGATTGGCAAATAAAATGGCAATCAAAATGGTGTATATGTGAAAAAATTTAAACCTTACAATCATTAAAATACAGGATTGCCTTCTTTTACTTTAATGCCAATACTTTCAACGCCTAAAATCACACTGTCTCTCATGTTTTGTTCTATGGCTATAAAATATTTTCCAGCTTTGTTCAGTTTCATGTTTTCAAACAAGGGCAATTCATAGTTAATGTTGTTGCCAGATGCTTTTCCTGTTGGTTTCCCATAACTGTCGGTCAAAGTGAAATTCTTTTTTTGAGTCGAAATGATTTTGCCATCACTGTCCCTAAAATGAGTGAGAACATAGATGTTTTCATATTGATAATCTTTAAAAATCCTTAATTTTAAATAAGCGTTGTGGGTCATGTTAGGATTTTTTACTTCGAACATGAAATCAGGAATTTGGTTGTAGTTCCATTTAGCATCAGGTATATTTCTCATTTCGTCAGCGAGTTTACCTGATTCAGAGCATGAAAAAACAATAAGTGGAACTATGAGAAATAAAAAACGATGCATTGGACAAAAATAAGCTAAATATTTATTCTAACACAATCGTATCAATAGAAAAAATATTGTGTATAATGAGTAAATTATTTAAAAAGTTTTTCATAAATGTGTTTTTTAAACTCGTTTTCTTCATTAAATAGAAATTGAACTTGCATTGGAAGAACAAACAATTTTTCAAAGGAAATTTTCTGATTTGATAGGTGTTCCAGAATTTTTACTTCATCTTTTTCAGTAGTTATAATGATTTCGTTTTCGTTCAATTGTTGAATGCATTGAATGATTTCGTTTTCGGAGAAGTTGTGATGGTCTTTAAAAACAACAGGGTGGTTAATTTTTCCATATTTTTCACATTGTTTGATGAAAGTAAATGGATTGGCTATACTACATAATGGTTTAATTTTGTATTTGTTGAACTCAATTTCTATTTCTTTTTCCGAATTGAATAGTCGAGGTTTTTGATAATGAATAGTTGTAAAAAATACCATTTGGTATTCAAATGGGTTGATTTGTTGAATGAAGTCTATTTTTTCTTGTAAAGACAAATCAATAGGACATTTAGTAACAAGGATAGTATGAGCTCTATTGATGTTTGATTTGTATTCTCTTAATCTACCAAATGGGAGCATGTGGTCATTGTAATAAGGCTTAAAGTATGGAGTTAGAACAATGTTGTGGTCGCATGTTACTGCTTGGTGTTGAAAGGCGTCATCTAAAAGTACAACACCATTTTTAGTGCAAATTGTTTCTAATTTTTTTAAACCATTTGTTCTTGATTCCGATACCACGACATTAGTACATTTTAATTTAGAAAAATACCAAAAGGGTTCGTCACCTATTGTTTTTGCAGAGCTTTTGTCATCAGCCACCAACAAACCTTTAGTAGTTCTTCCATACCCCCTAGATAGAATGGCTGTAGAATGGAATTGAGATAACCATTGATAAATGAAAGCGGTTAAAGGAGTTTTGCCAGTTCCACCTACTTGAATGTTGCCAATGCAAATGGTTTTTAATGAGGATTTATAAGACTTAAAAACGCCTTTTTTATACATCAAGTTCCTCAATTGAGTAATGATACCATAAAGCCAAGCAAATGGCAATAACAAGATTTTCATTCTTTGCAAAAGTAATTATTATTTTTTTACTTAAGTTGAATGTTTCGTGGTTTCGTCTGATGCAGCTTAAATATTGAATGGAATTTAATTTTAGGGACTTAGTTTGTTGTTTTATTTTTAAATGTTATTCTATTGATTTATTTTCGTGAATTAATGAAAATTAAAGACATAATAGAAGCTATTGAAAAAGTAGCTCCTCCAAGTTATCAAGAAGAATATGACAATTCGGGGTTGATTGTAGGTGACAAAGAATGTGAAATTACTGGCATTTTACTATCCTTAGATGTAACCGAGGCTGTTATTGACGAAGCTATAGAAAAAGGGTGTAATTTAATCATCTCACATCATCCTATTATTTTTAAAGGTTTAAAAAAAATAAATGGAAAAAATTATGTTGAAAAATGTGTAATTAAAGCCATAAAAAATGACATAGCCTTGTATGCATGCCATACCAATATAGACAATGTATTGAAAATGGGAGTGAATCAAAAAATAGCTCAAAAATTAGAATTGCAAAACATTGAAATTCTTGTTCCTAAATCCAACTTGTTGTGCAAATTGATAGTGTATTCGCCAGAAAATGAAGTTGAAAAAATTCGTTCTGTTATGTTTGAACATGGCGCAGGAAATATTGGTGAGTACAGTCAATGCAGCTATTATAGCAGTGGTATTGGCACATTTCAACCTACTGTAAATGCAAATCCAAGTGTTGGTAAAGCCAATGTTGTTGAACAGCTGAATGAATGTAAAATTGAGGTGTTGGTCGATAAATTCAAAGCTGAATCGATTATAAATGAAGTGAAAAAGGTGCATTCTTATGAAGAAATGGCTTATGAAATTGTCTCAATTGATAATAAAAATCAAGAAATTGGGTCAGGAGCCATTGGGATTTTACCTCAACCAATGAATAAAATTGATTTTTTAAGCTATGTCAAAGAAAAATTTAATTTAAAAGTGATTAAATTTTCTGGAGATAAAAAAGAAATAAGCAAAGTAGCAGTTTGTGGAGGGTCAGGAAGTTTTTTAACCGCATCAGCAAAGGCGGCAAGAGCGAATGCCTACATCACATCGGACATTAAATACCACGAATTTTTTGATTCGGAAAATCAATTGCTATTATTGGATATAGGTCATTATGAATCAGAAATTTACACTTTAGAGATTTTTTATGAAATAATTAGAGAAAAAATGCCTAATTTTGCGGTCATTTTTTGTACGACAAATACAAATTCTGTTCAATATTATATATAAAACATGGTAGATATATCAATCGAAAAAAAGCTAAAAGCCCTTTGGGAACTTCAGGAAATCGACTCAAAAATCGATCAACTTAATTTATTAAAAGGAGAACTTCCTTTAGAAGTAGCAGACCTTGAAGACGAAATTGCTGGATTAGAAACCAGAATTGAAAACATTCAATCTGAAATCAAAAATTATGATGCAGACATTGCTGGGTATAAAACTAAAATTAAAGCATCTGAAGAACTTCAAAAGAAATACAAAACTCAATTAAACTCAGTAAAAAACAACAGAGAGTTCGAAGCATTGAGCAAAGAGCTTGAAATTGCTGGCTTAGAAGTTTTGGCAGCAGAAAAAAGAATCAAAGAAACCCAAAATTATATTTTATCTAAAAAAGAAAATTTAGAAAAAGTAGAAGGTGATATCGAAAGCAGAAAAAAAGATTTAACTTTTAAAAAGAAAGAGTTAAAACAAATAGTTACCGATACAGAAGAAGAAGAAAAAGAACTTAATAAAGTCAGAGTAAAAATAGAAAAAGATGTGGATGAAAGACTTTTAAAAGCATACAGTAGAATTAGAAGAACCGTTAAAAACGGCATTGGAGTTGCTCCTATCATGAGAGGAAGCTGCGGAGGTTGTTTTTCTAAAATACCACCACAAAGACAAAGCGATATTAAACAACACTTTAAAATCATAGACTGTGAACACTGTGGAAGAATTTTGGTGGACAATGCCATTACAGGTATAGTGACTGAAAAACCTGTAGAAGAGGAAAAACCAAAACGCAGAGTTAGAACTTTAAAAGCTACTAAATAAAGCTTTTCTCATAGTTTCATGTTTTTAATACAAAACATTATAAAAAGAAACACTTTATTAGGTGTTTCTTTTTTATTTATAAATGGGTTGTGTTTTGGAAAAAGTCATTTTCAAATGACTGAAAATTGTTTAAAATCTCAAACGTATATTTATGAATTAAAAGTGAACGATGCGTTGAAATTATTAGACGATGAACAAAAGAAAACTCCTAATAATTTAGCTATATATTGGTTGAAAGAACACTTATTCTTTATTACTCATTTTGTTAATGAAAATGAAGTGTTATTCAAAGCGGAGGAACACAAATGGAGTCAATATTTGTACAATGTAGAAAACAGTAAATTTGAAGACCCTTGGAAAAGGTTTATCATGAGTGATATGTATCTTCATCGCGCTATTTTAAAAACAGTGTTTAATGATCATTTATCTGCGGGCAACGACATTAAAAAAGCAAATAAACTGTTGAATGAAAACGAGAAGAAGTACCCTTCTTTTTTGCCAGACAATAAAAACTTAGGAATAATTTACATTGCCGCATCTTCATTGCCTAAAAATTACCAATGGATAGCCAATGTACTGGGTTTTGAAGGTTCAATGGATAAAGGGGTAAATCTAATTGAAACGTATTTAAAAAGTCCGTTAAAGGACAACGAACACCAATGGATGAAAACTGAAACAGCTTTTATGTATGCCATGGTTCAGCACCATTTGTTGAAAAAAACAGATGATGCTTGGAAAACAATCAATGAGTACACAAAAAATTACAAAGGGTTTCCTTTGTTGATTTACATGAGAACCATCGTAGCAAATTATGCAGGTAAAAACGATGAATCAATTGCTGTTTTGTCTTCTAAGCCGAGTAATCTCTCTCTACAATTGCCTTTCTATTATCTTGATTATTTATTAGGTTTAGCAAAATTAAAAAGATTGGATAGCGATGCCGATGTTTATTTTAAAATATTTACTACTAAATACAAAGGTAAAAACTACATAAAATCGGCATACCGATATTTGGCTTGGTACAATATAGTTTTTGATAAAGGTAGCATTGCCAATACCTATTACCTCATTTGTTTAAAATCAGGTCAATTGCAACAAGAAGAAGATAAACAAGCCGAAAAAGAAGCCAAAGAATCCATTAGGTGGCCATCTGAAATACTAAAACCCAGACTTTTATTTGATGGAAAATATTACAAAGAATCACTTAATTTATTAGAAAAAATAGATCTTTTAACATACAAAGAAGTCAAATTTAAATTGGAGATTTTGTATAGAATGGCTAGAATTTATCAAGAAACTAAAATGGAAGATAAAGCCATTGTGAATTTTAAAAAAACAATAGATTTAGGTAAGAATGAAACCTATTATTACGCAGCCTATTCATCCTTACAAATGGGTTTGATTTACGAACAACAAAACAAAAAAACTCTTGCTTTGCAATATTTTAATTCAGCAAAAAATGATTTTAAGAACAATGAAGAGTACAAGAATAGCATTGAACAAAAAGCTAAAGCTGGTATTAAAAGGTTGAAAAAGTAAATCAATGTTTGATTAATTCTTTGGCGTTTTCTTTTGCTATATCTGTTGCTTTTTCGCCACTTAACATTTTAGCTAGTTCATCTATTCTTTCGTTTTTGTTTAATTCTTGAATATTGGATTGAGTAATCCCATTTATGGCTTGTTTCGAAATTGAGAAATGCGAATCAGCATATCCAGCAACTTGTGGCAAATGAGTAATTGCTATTATTTGATGAGTGTTAGAAATGTCTTTGAATACTTGTCCAATTGTAGAAGCAACTTTTCCTGAAACTCCTGTATCAATTTCGTCAAAAATTAAACAATGATCATGGTGATTCTTTGATTCGAGTTGTCTTAAACACAAAGCCAACCTGCTTATCTCTCCACCTGAAGCAACTTTGTTTAAATTCTGCATTTCTATTCCTTCATTTGCAGAAAAAAGTACTTCAATTTGAGTTATACCTTGCTTGTTTAATTGGTCATTTTTTGAAATCTGGTATTTGAATTTAGATTTTGGCATTTCTAATTCATTCAATAACAATTCTATTTTTTTTTCTAATTTCTGTGCTTCATCTATTCTTTTTTTATGGATGCTTTCAGCTAGGATTTTTAATTTAGTTTCAGAATCAATTACTTCTTTTTCTATAGATTCAATGGCATTGTCATTTTCCTCAATGGAGTTTAATTTATGACTTAATTCAACTTGCAATAGGTTTAATTCTTCCTCAGTTTGTACGGAGTGTTTTCTTTTTACATTTTGAATCAACATGAGTCTTGAATTAAGCTCTTCGATTTTTGTAGGGTCTGAAATGGCTTGTTCTTTAAAATCTATCACTTCTTTTGATAAATCTTTCACTTCTAATACCAATGATTCAATTCTTTTAAAAATTGAATCAGCGCGGTCATTGGTTTTTTGAATTGATTTGAATTTTGATTTTAAGTTGTTTAACTGATCAAGAATTGAATTTTCACTTTCTGTAAGTGTATTTGATATTAATTCTCCTGTTTGATTAATCTCTTCAGCATAATTGAGTACATTTAATTCTTCTTCAATGTTTTTTTCTTCGTTCAATTGAACATTTAATTGAATTAATTCATCACAAATAAATTGTAAGTAATCTTTTTCTTTGAGGTTATTTTTGTGATTTTCTAAAAGTTGAGTTAGTTTTGCTCTTAGATTAGTGTAATTTTTATATAGTTTTTTATAATCGTCTATTTGAGTAGATTGGTTGAAGTCCAATAATTGAAAATGGAAATTAGGGTCGGAAATCGAAAGATTTTCGTTTTGAGAGTGAACAGATACTAAATGTTCTGTAATGGATTTTAATTGATTGAGGTTAACAGGGGTGTCGTTAATAAAAGTTCTGGATTTGCCATTTGCGCTGATTTCTTTACGTATGATTATTTCATCTTCTATGTCCAATTCTTGAGCTTTTAAAAGAGAAATGACTTTTGGGTTTTTAGAAGTAAACAATCCTTCAACGACACATTTTTCGCTTTGAGAATTTTGAAATTTAAAATCTGCTCTTTGTCCTAAAATTAGATTCAATGCTTCAATTAAAATTGATTTACCAGAACCAGTTTCACCAGTAATTATATTTAACCCATTGCCTGGATTAAAATCAGCGTTTTTGATGATAGCAAAATTTTTAATTTTTAATTTTTTTAACATTCAGTTTATGTACTTAGTGTTTGAGCCAGATTCCAAAGTTGTCCCAATACTTCTTTTTTATTGGTTATAGCTATATTGAAAGGTGTGTAAGTAAGTTCATTGTTAATTACACCGACACATAAATTGCTTTTTCCTTCTAATAGCTTTAAAACAGCAGCATTTCCGAGTCTACTAGCCAATATTCTATCGTTTGCAGTAGGACTTCCACCTCTTTGAACATGTCCTAATACAGAAACCTTAACATCACAATCAGAAACGTTTTGTTTGAATTTTTCGGCAATAACAAAAGCAGATCCTTCTTCTTCACCCTCAGAAACAACGATGATGCTAAATCTTTTTTTTCGTTTTTCTTGGTTATTAAAATGAGCTATTAATTCGTCAAAATCGTGCAGTACTTCGGGTAATAATATTGATTCTGCTCCTGAAGATAATCCAACATTTAAACCAATAAACCCGCTGTCTCTGCCCATAACTTCAACAAAGAAAATTCTGTTGTGGGCATCTGCAGTGTCTCTGATTTTATCTATGGCATACATGGCAGTGTTTACAGCTGTATCAAACCCAATGGTATAGTCTGTTCCAAACAAATCATTATCTATTGTTCCTGGTAAGCCAATAGATGGGATACCGAATTCATTAAAAAATATTTCAGAACCTGTGTATGTGCCATTCCCTCCAATGCATACCAATCCTTCGATGTTTTTGGATTTTAGAGAATGATAAGCTTTTTGTCTTCCTTCTTTGGTGTGGAATTCAGCACTTCTTGCAGTTTTTAATATGGTGCCACCTTGTTGTATGATGTTTGATACATCTTCGTTTTTTAATTCAAGGATGTCGTTTTCAATCATCCCTTGAAACCCTCTTTTTATCCCAAATATGTTAATGCCATTAGCTAATGCAGTTCTTACAACTGCTCTTATGCAAGCGTTCATTCCGGGTGAATCTCCTCCTGATGTAAATACACCTATATTTTTCATGATTATTGTTGCTTACAAATTTGCAAAAAAAAAGCCGACTTTGAAAGCCGACTTTTTTAATTTTAT
>CAYVDH010000009.1:0-47452 GCA_964450355.1 uncultured Flavobacteriaceae bacterium | reverse complement strand
AATTATCTTCTAATTTTGCTTTCTCTTTTTTGTACAATTCATCGTACTTTTTTCTTCCTTAATCGTCTAACATTTTACCGCAAAGTGATTTCATGTTTTTTAATAATTCAACAACTTTTTCACCTGAAAGCAAACCATTATCATAAATGTATTTACATTTTTCTAATGCAGTTTTCAAAGTTGCTGTAGTATTAGCAGACGAACTATTCATTTTGTATGCATAATTTGCTGAATCTATCAAAACCGCAGTTTGATTGATCATTGCATCATTATTACTTGGGTCTAATTCCAAAGCTTTTGCAAAATCATTCAATGATTGAATGTAATAAAACTTACTTGCTGCTGCAGCTTGACCTGATTTTGATGCATTTTTTTGTTCTTCCATTTCTTTTTCTTTTAATTGAGAATAAACAAATGCTCTGTTGCTGTAGTATATTGAGTTTTCTGGTTCATTTTTAATTCCCTCAGTAAATTTATCAAGTAATGAATTGTAATTATTTCTATCAATTTCTATATTGATTTCTTGTTGAAAGAAACTATTGGCTTCGTTTGGCACTCTTTCTTTACCTAAATTGATGTATTCCAAGGCTTTGGTGTAGTCTTTTCTTTCTGTGTAAATTTGAGCCATTCGGGTGTAAACTATGTAACTAGTGTATTTAGGATTTTCAATCAACTTATTTAAATAGACAATTTCTTCATTAACTAAACTGTCTTTATAAGCTGAATTCCATATTAAATAATTGATTTTATCTCTTGTAATACCTGAATTTATAATGCTTTCTTCTTGTGAATTAGCAGAATATATTTTTTCAGCGATAGTACATAGTTCTTTAACTTTAGAAAACGACCCTTTTGCTTGAAGTAATCTAGCACTTTGATTGTATGCTAAAGATAAAGCTGAAGGAGCATACAATTTAGCTTCATCGGCATATTTACTTCTTGATTCTTCGGGAAATGAGTAAAAATTACCAAAAGCTTGTACAGCAATATCTAATGAGTTAGGCTCTAAATTTTTAATGTTTTGGTCTTCACTTAAAGTGATGGCTGTATATACTATGCCTTTCCAAGCCCACATGTTAACACTGTTTATTGTAGATGGATGTTGAGCTATGTTGTCAATTTTACTTTTAGCTGTTTCTATGTCATTTTGGTTCATTGCCCCTTCTACGTCTCTCAATTTATTTTCTTGAGCAAATAAAGGATTTAATGCAACAGTTAAAATTAAAAGTGATGATAGTTTAAAATTTCTGAATTTCATTATGATAATTTATTTATTGTTATATTTTTAGTTATTCAATAGTTGTGCCATTTTCATCTTCAGTATTTCCATCAACTGGTGTTTCGTTGACATCACTTGGATTTATCGTTTCGTTGTTGATTTCACCTTCATTGATTTCTTCCTCTTCTTCTTCCACAGGAACTACAGCAACTGAAGCAATTGAATCGTTGTTTTTAATGTTAATTAATTTAACTCCTTGAGTAGCTCTACCCATTGTTCTCAAACTATCTACTCTCAATCTAATGGTTAAACCTGATTTGTTAATGATCATTAATCCATCTTCATTCGTTACCATGTTGATTGAAATTAAATCACCAGTTTTGTCAGTAATGTTTAGAGTTTTTACTCCTTTACCTCCTCTACCAGTTACTCTGTACTCATCTTCACCTGTTTCTGGGTCAACAAGGAACGATCTTTTACCATAGCCATTTTCAGACACTACCAATACTGTAGCAGTTGCAAGCTTATCTTTATCAACTGTTAACATGCCAATGACTTCATCTTTATCAGATTCCAATGTTACACCTTTCACTCCACTGGCATTTCTTCCCATTGGTCTTACTAATTTTTCGTTGAATCTAATTGCTTTACCAGATTTTTTTGCCATTATGACTTCACAGTTTCCATTAGTCAATCTTGCTTCTAGTAGCTCATCTCCTTCTCTTACTGTAATAGCATTGATACCATTTGCTCTTGGTCTAGAGTATGCTTCAAGTGTTGTTTTCTTAATAACACCTTTTTTGGTACACAATATAATGTTATGGCTATTTAAGTAATCGGGGTCTTTTAAATTGCTGATGTTCAAATAGGCTTTTATTTTATCCTCCTTAGGTATTGCAATTAAATTTTGTATTGCCCTTCCCTTTGTTGTTTTACTGCCTTCTGGGATTTCATATACTTTCATCCAGAAACAACGGCCTTGTTCTGTAAAAAACAACATGTAATTGTGAGTATCAGCAACAAATAAGTGTTCAACAAAATCCTCATCTCTATGGGAAACTCCTTTATTACCTCTTCCTCCTCTGTTTTGTTCTTTGTATTCGCTCAATATAGTGCGTTTTATATATCCCATGTGAGAAATAGTAAGAACTACAGATTCGTTTGGAATTAAATCTTCAATATCAATTTCTCCTGCGCTGTGTTCTATTAAAGTTTTTCTTTCATCACCATATTTTTCTTTCATTTCTTTTAACTCATCTTTGATAATCGTGTATCTCAAAGACTCATCAGCTAAAATACTTTCTAAATAGGCTATCAATTTCATCAACTCTTCGTACTCTTCTTTTATCTTTTGACGTTCTAAACCTGTTAAACGCTGCAATCTTAAATCTAAAATTGCTTTTGCTTGAATTTCAGATAAACCAAAGTTACTCATTAATCCATCTTTGGCTTCATCTCCATTTTTAGATTCTCTTATTAATTTAATTACAGCATCTAAGTTATCTAACGCTATAAGCAAACCTTCTAAAATATGAGCGCGTTTTCTTGCTTCTGCTAAGTCGTATTGAGTTCTTCTAACGACTACTTCATGTCTGTGTTCAACAAAATATTTAATTAAATCTTTTAGATTTAATATCATTGGGCGGCCTTTTACTAAGGCAATGTTATTGACACTAAAGGAAGATTGTAAAGAAGTGTATTTATACAATTGATTCAGTACTACATTGGCAATTGCATCTTTTCTCAATTCAAAAACCAACCTCATTCCTTGTCTTCCAGATTCATCTCTTACCCCAACTATCCCATCAATTATTTTTTCTTGAACCAATTCAACAGCTCTTGTAATGATTTGATTTGGCATTACCTGATAAGGAACTTCAGTAACAATGATCATTTCTTTACCATTTCCTAAAGTTTCGATTTCTGTTTTACCTCTCATCATTATTCTTCCTCTACCAGTTTCAAATGCATTTTTAATACCTTCTAAACCGTGAATAATACCACCAGTTGGAAAATCAGGTCCTTTGATGTGGTTCATCAATTCTGAAATTTCAATATCTCTGTTGTCAATGTATGCAACTACTGCATCAATTGATTCAGATAAATTATGTGGAGCCATGTTAGTAGCCATACCTACTGCAATTCCTGATGCTCCATTAACTAATAGATTTGGTATTTTAGATGGAAGAACTGTTGGCTCTTTTAAAGATTCGTCAAAATTTGGTCTGAAATCTACAGTGTCTTTTTCTAAATCATTCAACATTTCCTCAGCTATTTTTTTCAATCTAGCTTCAGTGTAACGCATTGCAGCTGCAGAGTCACCGTCAATTGATCCAAAGTTACCTTGTCCATCCACCATTGTATATCTTAAACTCCACTCTTGCGCCATACGAACCATGGTATCGTAAACAGAGGTATCTCCATGAGGATGATATTTACCTAAAACTTCTCCTACTATTCTAGCAGATTTTTTGTAAGGTCTGTTAGGTGCTAGTCCTAATTCCGTCATTCCATACAACACTCTTCTGTGTACTGGTTTTAATCCGTCTCTTACATCGGGTAAAGCACGGCTAACAATAACTGACATTGAATAATCAATGTAAGCAGTCTTCATTTCATCTTCAATGTTAATCGGAATTATTCGTTCAACATTTAGTTCGTCAGGGTTTTGATCCATATATTTGTTTTTTGAAAATCATTGCAAAATACAACATTTTTAACAATTAATTATCAATAGAATCCACATTATACCAACAAAAAAGGCTAATCGAATGATTAGCCTTTTTTGAATTTTTTATTTAATTGATGTATTATTTTACAATGTTTACTTTACCATAACCTAAGTTATTTAATCCATCAATGATTTTTACGTCATCTCCTACTACAAATATAACTATGTTCTCAACACTTAAATACTTCTTAATCAATGCATTTATTTCCTCTTTAGTAATGTTTTTTACAATCATGTCTTTTTCTGTGTTGAAGTTTTTATCTAAATTGTAATCCAATATTTGATTGATAAATCTCAATTTGCTGAAAGGACTTTCATATTTTAATGCATCTCCACCTAACAATGATTTTTTGGTAAATTCCAATTCCTCATTGGTGATACCATTTTCAATGTAGTTTTTAATGATTTTAATCACTTCTGTTATTGCACTATCTGTAGCTTTTGTTTTAATACCAGCAGATACCATATACAATCCAGGATAATCAGTAGAATTAGCCATGAAGAATGAACTAATCCCATAAGTCCAACCTTTATCTTCTCTTAAATTCAAATTCATTCTTGAATTGAAATTACCTCCTAATACAAAATTCATGATACTGGCTTTAAAATATTCTCCTTTGACATCGTAAGGTAGAGATTTATAAGCAATCATGATGTCAGATTGTTTTGCATTGTCTTTATTCATTAAATACACTTTAGTTTTTTCTGGAGCTGGGAATTTTGTGTATTTAGGCATTTCTAATTTAATTGTTTTCCAAGTAGCTAATGATTGAAAACTTGATTTTATTGATTCATCAATATCACCTACCAATGAAATGGTTGTTAAACTTGAAGATAAAAAGTTTTTATGGAAATTTTTTAAATCATCAATACTTAATTTTTTCACATCACTGTAACTACTTAAGTTACTTACACCAATTGGATTGTCTTTTCCATACAATAATTCAGTGAATCTAAACTGTGCGTTATTCTCTGGTGTAAGAATATTTGAAGATATGCTTTCTGCTAATCCTTTCTTTTGTTTTTTGAATTCTTTTTCATCAAAAGCAGGATTCATCAACATGTCTTGAAATAAATCCATTGTTTCTTTGATTTTATCTTTATAACATTCAATATTACAATATATTGCATCGTCATCAGCATTGAATGCAATGTTGCTTGACAAGTCACCCATTTTTTCTTCAAGCACTTTAGCTGTTTTAGTAGTAGTGCCTTCATTTAACATCGCAGCTAACATGGTAGCAGTTCCATTTTTTATTTTTCCAGTTTCAAATAAATGACCGCCATTTATTTTTACTTGAATGTTTACTCTTGGAGTTTCAGTAGTTTTAGTAGCAATTACTTTGATACCATTTTCTAAGTCAAATTTAAAGAAATCTGGTATAATAGAAGATTTAGCAGCAGGTGGAACAGGTTTTTTACTTCTGTCAAATCCAATAGGATCTACAGCTGCATTGTATGATAATCCCATGTAACTTGATTTATCAGGTGTTTCATCTTTATAACGGTTTATACTTTCATACAATGGTACTTTTTTCTCAGGATTATATGAATCTGGATGAGGCAATATGTTTATACAAGCATAATTTTTATCTTTAATGTATTTTCTAAATACTCTCATGATGTCTTCTTTACTTACTTTTTTATATCTATCAACATCATCTTGTAAATTAAAATCTTTATTAGGCATCAACATTTCATATTGACTTAAAATGTTTGCTTTAGATGCAGCAGTTGATGTATATGAATAGTAACTTGCAACATATGCATTTTTAATTCTTTCAAGTTCTTCATCTTTAAATCCATTTTTTTCAAATTCTTCAAAGGCTAATGCAAGTCTATCTTGTATTTCTTTTACTGATAAACCACCTTGTTCTCCAGGATATGTTACAATTTGGAAGTTGAATTCTCCTGCTATTTCATAAGTAGCATTATAAGAATTTGCTTGAACACAAGTCTCATCATCAATGAAATGTTTGTACAATACTGAATTTCTTGAAGCAGATAACAATTGAGATAAAATATCTAATGCTGGTTCATCTGCGTGGAAGGAATGAGCTGTAGGGAAAATAATGTTAGTTAATGGAAAAAATATTTTAGATTGAATTGATTGAACTTTTTTCTCTTCTAATGTTACTGGTTTTTTAGGCAATGGTGGAATCTCATTTCCTCTGTTAATAGAATTGAAATATTTTTCAACCATTTTAATGGTTTCTTCTGTGTTAACATCACCTGCAATAACCAATGTAGCATTGTTTGGTCCGTACCATTTAATGAAGAAGTTTTTTAAATCTGAAGAATCTGCTTCATTTAAATCATCAACATAACCAATTGTTTGCCAAGAATAAGGATGTCCATAAGGATATAATGTTTCGTCTTTTACTTCAGGCAATGAACTGTAACTAGAACCATAGCTTTGGTCTTTTTCATTTTTTACTGTTGATCTTTGTACCTCAAACTTTTTTTGAGTGAAAGCTGGTAATAGAAATCCCATTCTGTCAGCTTCTAACCACAAACATGTTTCTAAATAATTACTAGGAACTGTTTCAAAATAATTTGTTCTATCTCTGTTTGTTGTTCCATTCATTCTACCTCCTGCTCCTTGAATCATTTTAAAATGTTCTTCGTCAGCAACATTTTGTGAACCTTGGAACATCATGTGTTCAAAAAAGTGAGCAAATCCAGTTCTTCTTGGAGTTTCTCTGTTTGAACCCACATGGTAAGTCACTTCTACATGCACTAATGGATCGCTGTGATCTTCGTGAATTAATACAGTTAATCCATTTGCTAATCTGTATTTGGTGTATGGTATAATTAGTTTTCCGGGTTGTGCTTCTACCTTTTTAAGTAATACAGTCCCACTTAAACTTGAAGCTACTAACGCAGGAGCTACAGGAGCTGCTGTTAAAGGAGCTGTTGCCGTTGGAGAATTAGCAGTCTTTTGAGTACCGCTTGTTGCAGGTTTTTTAGCATTGGTATTGCCCTTTTGAGCATACATAGATGACATGCATGTCCCAACTAAAGCAATTGAAATTAAAAACAGTTTTTTCATTTTTGTAATAATAGATTTATAAGGTTAAAAAATTTTAATTCAAAATAAGTTCTTTATGCAACCATTTCAATTAAAATCTCGTCAAAAATAATAGTTTGATAGATAAATAAGAAGTTTTTTACCTTTGCACTTAAATTTTAATGTATATCCCTAATATTTATAAACTAAAGTTTTATATCTTGTTTGCCTTTATGATGTTGTTTAGCAGATTGTTATCTCAAAATCAAAGCAATTATTATGGCAATGAATTTTATTTAAGTTTTTTGCAAAATTATTCCACACCCACTCAAATTATTTTTTCAATCAGTTCTGAATTCAATCAAAACAACATTAAAATTAGTCTTTTGGGTAATACTAAATCCATTGATGTTTACAGAAAAGATACTTTTATTATTTTCAATGCTACTACTACCCCCAATGTTAACCAGTTTATAATCGATAATTTAGGTTCGGAACTACCTCAAAACAGAAGTGTTTATTTAGAAAGTACTAATCCAATTACACTTACTGCAATTAATAATGCTTTAAACAGCACTGAGTCAGCAATGATAATCCCTGTTGAAAACATCCCAAAAAATCCTATTTATTATATCAATACATACCGAGGCTATGAAAACATTGGAATAGAAAACAACAGCGAGTTTGTGATTGTAGCTATTGATGATAATTGTAAAATAAATATATTACCTACTGCTGAATCAAAATATGGTAAAACGGCTAATGTACCTTATACTATAAATCTAAGAAAAGGGCAAGCTTACCAAGTTCAAGCTAAAGATAGCCAATCTTTTACTGGAACTAAAATATGGAATACAAATGGGTGTAAAAAATTTGTTGTTTTTGAAGGTGTTAAAAGTACTTTTGTTGACTTCAGTTCTAATTGTAGTGGATTTGAACATTTATATAACCAATCCAAACCAGTACAATATTTAGGAACAAAATACACTGTTTTTCCAATAGCTAAAATGACCAATGGTTATTATTACCAAATAGTGGTTACCGAAAACAACACTAACATCACTATAGATGGAAATCCTATAGCTACCCTAAATCAAGGTGATGTATATCAAGTGAATCAAAATACCAATAAAATCATTTGTATTGAATCGGATAAAAAAATCAGTGTCAATTTGATGTTAAAAAGTGGAATTTGTAATGGAAACCCTTTAAGTATTGGCAACCCTAGCATGACAAGCATTATTCCTGATTTTCAAAAAACAACTAAATCATCTTTCAGAGTTCCTGAAACATTAAAGCTTGGAACCAAATCCCTAGGTCCTTCAGAAGCATATATTGTTGTTGTATGCAATAAAAACGAAGCTAAAAATATTACTGTTAATAATGCAATTATTGATACATCTAACAAGGTAATTTCATGCGATCAAAGCGTTATTCAATTTCCTGCCCAATTTGCTACTACTTACAGCATAAAATCTGATAAAGGTTTTATTGCCTATTTATATGCTTTTAGCAATGAAGAATCTTATGCTACCGAAGTAGCTTCTTCTTTCGAGAACAATATCAGTAAATTTGAACTTCAATCAGGCATTGACAAAACTTGCGATTCGTCTTTTAATTTTATTTTAAAAACACAAAGTGATTCATCTGCCATTTTTAAATGGAATTTTAGTGATGGAAGTTCATTAACTGGAGATAGCATTAATAAAGCTTTTAACAAAGTAGGGAAATACAAAGTACAATTGGTAGTTCAATACACCAGCAATACCGGTTGTTTGTCGGATACATTTTACAAAGATTTAACAGTATATCCTACACCAAAATTTACACTTGGCAAGGACTCAACCTATTGTAAAGGTGAATTTGTAACTATCAAACCATTTGTTAACGCGCGTTCTAGTTTTTTATGGTTCGATAATTCTATTCAAAACAATGTTGTAGTCTCAGATTCCAAGAAAATATGGTTAACAATCACTGATACCAATAAATGTATGTTCACAGATACATTGGATTTGAAATTTATAAATTGCGATACAAATTCATTGAAAATAGGAAATGTATTTACTCCAAATTTAAATGGTGGAGATGAATTAAACGATGAATTTAAAATAGAATTATCTGGTTTTGATTTATTAGATGGAATCATATTCAATAGATGGGGCGAAGTTGTTCATCAATTTAAATTGCCAAATGGAGAATTTTGGAATGGAGGCTATAAAAACAACATAGTTGAACCTTGTCCTACAGGTGTCTATTATTACATTTACAATCTTAAAAATTCAAAAACAGGACTCAGTAAGACCATTAACGGAGTTGTACAATTGATAAGATAACATAATTATTTGCTTCTGATAGCTTCAACTGGAACAAGTTGGCTTGCCTTATATGCTGGTATTATACCAGATAAAAGTCCAATTATTGAGGCAAAAAATAAACCATATAAAAAATTGTCAATTGAAACAAACAACCTAAAAGTTGATTTCATGTTGTTTTCCAAAAAATAATTCCCTAAATAAGCAGAACCATAAGTAAGGGCTATTCCAATCAATCCTCCGAAAATACAAAGTGTTATTGCCTCGGTTAAAAATTGAATTAATATGAATTGATTTTTTGCACCCAGTGATTTTTGAATTCCAATTAAATTAGTTCTTTCTTTGACTGAGACAAACATGATATTTGCTACACCAAACCCTCCTACTAATAAAGAAAATAAACCTATAATTAATCCCATGGTATTGATGGTTCCAAAAAATTCTGAAATGGATTCACTTAAGAAAGAAATTTTGTTCAAAGAAAAATTGTCATCTTCGTTAGGTTTAATTCTTCTAATACCTCTCATTGCTCCTTTTAATTCACCATATAAATCATCGGATGTAATGTTGTCTTTTGCTTTTACAATCAAATTGGTATTAGCTTCACTTTCATTTGAAGTCACCATTTTTAAGAACTTGATTGGAACAATTACTGCATCATCAAAATCAATGTTTATTAAATTGTCTCCTTGGTTTTTTAATGTCCCTATCACGTTCAGTTGTTTTCCAAACAAAGTGACATTTTTTCCAATGTAATTATTCGTTTCAGGAAACAAACCCTTTGCTACATTATCACCTAAAACGATGACAGGTGAACCTGATTTATCTTCGAATTCATTATAAAAACGACCACTGTTAAATTCTAAATTTTGAATGATTGGAAATGTGTATGAATAACCTTTTACTTCTACATCTTCTACAGAATTTTTTCCGACTTTAATGTCTGAATTCGAATTTTGTGAAAACGATATTGCTTCTATTAAATTGGAAACAGGATGCAATTCTAATGCTTCAATTTCTGATAACTTTGCAGATGGTCTATTGACATATTTCCACCAAGGATAATCGTTTCCTCCAGCCATCCACTCCCATTTGTCAATGTAAATGACATTTTTACCCATGCTTTCAATACTGCTTTTTATGTTTTTTTCAAGAGAATCAACTAAAGTATATACTAATACAATTGAAAAAATGCCTATAGTGATTCCTAAAATAGAAAGTAATGACCTTAATTTATTAGCAATAATGGATTGAAAAGCCATTTTAATGCTTTCATAAATTAACCTGAAATACAATTTAATTGCCAATGTTATGATTAGATGATTTCAAATATGAATGTATTTACCAATGTTTAAATATTAATTCGACAATGATTTGAATATTTCCCATTAATATTTAACCACTTTAATGGTGTATTCATTTTCAAGAATTTTAACATTTAAAAAATAAACACCAACGTTGTAGTTTGATAAGTCTATTTCTAGCCTAGTTTGATGATCAAAATGAAACACATCGATACATTGCCCTTGAATTGTAGTTATATCTATTGTTCCATTTTCAATGGATTTTTGAAATTCAATGTAACATTTGTGATTGCTTGGATTTGGATAAACATTAAACAATTGTATTTCATTCTCTGAAATGTTTGACATTTGAATTGCTTTTAAAATGGCATTGTAAGCATTTACTTTACCATGTCCATATACATTGTTTGGAGTAACACCAGTTTGAGCATCTTTTGTGGCAGTAGTTTCTAAAATATCTTTAACTTGTAAAGCCGTTAAATTTGGATTGGCTTGAAGCAACAACGCTACTATACCAGTAACTTGTGGAGCTGCCATAGAAGTTCCATTCGATGTCATCCAATAATTAGTATCATTTTTAAATTCAGATTTCAATACCGTTCTGTTGAGCATCCATGGTGCAATTTGTTTGTTATTCACAGATGAAGGCACATCGTATCCTGGTGCTGAAATGTTTGGTTTTATTCTTCCATCTACTGTAGGTCCTTTGCTAGAAAATCGAGCTATTCCACCAGGTAGCACGTATGAACTATCGTTGATTAATTGCCCTTTGTAATTATAAAAAGAAGAACGAGCAGCTAAGGCACCAACAGAAATCATGGATTTAGAAGTTCCTCCATTTTCACCAACAGTATAATCTGTATTTCCAGTGATGTAAGTGCTTGAGAAATCAGCAACTCCTACCCTTTTTCTAAATGCACCACTTGTCCAGCGTTTAACTCCACCACTATTCCATGCATGTATATCTGAATTAACAGAAGTTAAATGAGCCAAAATAAAAAACCTTTTTGAATTCGAATGTTCAACCATAACTGTGATATTTGGTTTGTTATTCAATGGGTTTTTCTGAGTACTAGCCATTGTGATTTTTACATTCTCTGATTGATAAGTTGTATTGTAAGTCTGAGTCTTATTCAAAGTAGATGAAACAAATCCAGTTTTAAAAATTGAAATTAAATTCGTGTCTATAATTTCTATTTCTATTTTAAAATCCGTGTTTTCATTGCCCCAAAAATCAGAATAAACACTTTCATCTGCCCTATCTTGCCTATTGTTTTCAATCATGATGGTAGAGGCAGTATCATTTCTTAAATTGTAATTCCAATGCATTGGATTGTCTCCATCATTTCCATTAGCTCCTACCAACACCTTTCCTTTTCCTACTAACGATTCAACTGCTTTGTCAAACAAGCTATTTCCATCGTGCGAACCTGTATGCATTCCCCAACTTAAATTAATAACTGCTGGCTTGCCTACAGATTCTGCGTAATCAAAGATGTATTTATAAGCATCTATGATGTTTGAATTTGCTACAACATAATCACCAAGTGCACTTCCGGGAATGGAATCGTTACTGTATTTAATGGTTACAAATACCAAATCTGCATCAGGAGCAACTCCTTTGTATTTAAAATTAGGACTGGATAATCCACTACCCGCAGCTATTCCTGCAACATGAGTACCGTGTATTCCATCGTAATCATTCATTGAATCGATTCCAGTACTTGTAGTAAATTCTGTTCCATAAGTATAACCTTGTGGAGGAGTTCCTTGCTGGTAATTTTGATGCCAATACCTTACAATTCTGTTTTTAGTTCCATTTTGATTGTAAAAATTGGGGTGATTATTTTGAAAACCTACATCTACTATTCCTACAATAGTGTTTGTTCCAGTGTAATTTTGTGGTAAAGCATTGTTTATACCATCATAAAGTTTATCTACCTTGGTAAACTTGTTTTCTTCATCATTTTGCTTTCTCAATGAATTCATTTTATTTGATAACTCTATGTATTTGAGCATGGAGTGATCAATTAACCTAGTAATATGGCTAATAGGAACTGAAAAAGTGATGAAGGAATCTATTTGACTTATTAATTCAAAACCTTGAATTTCAATTTGATTGAGTTTAAAATTAGAATTAATCATAGCCATACCATACACTTTATTGTCATGTTGACAATATAAGTTTGGCTCTGCAAGAGCTAATTTAGTAGAGTTTGAAAAATTACTTTGACCTGAACAAACATTATAAAAACAGATAACAATGAATAGGATGTTAACAAAAATTAGTTTCATGATAATAACAACAAAGGTCGTGGTAATTATGTTTAATTTACAACAAATAATTTATATTTTCTTATTTGATTCTCATGTTCAATTTTCAAAATTAAATCCTGTTTATTCAGAGAGTTAATAATTTTTTCAGGCCATTCTATAATGGTTAAATGATGGTTTTCTATGTATTCATAAAAACCGATTTCATTTAACTCTTCTATGTTTTCAATTCGGTACAAATCAAAATGTGCAATAGATAACCCTTCCTTTGATTTGTATTCATTAACAAGATTAAATGTAGGACTACTTACAGGACTATCAACATTTAAATTTTTCAAAAGCAATTGAGTAAAAGTAGTTTTTCCAGAACCTAAATCACCAATTAAACACAACACTTGTTGTTTATAGTTTAGATACGAAATAATTTGAGGTAAGAAATTAGGAATTTGATGTTGTGAACATTGGAACTCTAAGAGTAAAGAATCGGGCACAACTATTTAGATTCTTTTGTTTTATAGTATTTCATTGCTTCAGGCATCCAGTCTTGAAGGTCTTTAATTCTTTGAGCATCGCTCGGGTGAGTGCTTAAAATTTGTGGTGGTTTTGCACCTCCAAGTTTGCTCATCCTTTCCCAAAATCCTATGGATTCATTAGGGTTATATCCAGCAAGAGCCATAAAAACCAAGCCTAATTTATCGGCTTCAGTTTCATGTTTTCTTGAATATTTTAATAACTCTAAATTACCAGCTACACCAAAGGCGATATTAAAAATATCTTGAGTAGCTTGAGGGCTACCAGATACTGCAGTAGATAGTACAGTTCCAAGAGCTTGAGCTTTCATTTGTTGAGTCATTCTCTCATTACCATGTTTTGCAATAGCATGAGCAATTTCATGTCCCATTACTACTGCTAATCCATTCTCGTCTTTTGTAACTGGCAACAATCCAGTATATACTACCACTTTACCTCCTGGCATACACCAAGCATTTACAGTGTTATCTTCAACGGTATTAAATTCCCATTGGTAACTGGAAATTTGAGGATAATATTTTCCATCTTTGTACGTTTTAAAAAATTCTGTGATAGAAGTAGCAATGTTGTTTCCAACTTTATTAACTAAATCTGATTGAGAGGTATTGGTAGTAAGTTTGTGCTCTGATATGAATTTTTTGTATTCAGTAGCACTCATTTTTTGCAATTCGGTTTCGCTACCCCAAGCACTTTGTTTTCTTCCTGTAATAGGCACTCTGGTACAACTGTTAACTATAACAGTAAGTGCAATAATAAAACTTATTTTTTTTAACATATCTTTATTTAATTTCTTTCTATTTGTGCAGATAAACCATTGTCTAACAAAGCAGTACAAATTGGTTCAAGAATGCTGTACTCCCCTTTTTTAATTAAACATTTTCCTTTGTAATGTACAATCCAAGCACATTGTTCTGCCTGAGTTATTTCATGTTGACAATACTTTACTAGGCAATTAATAACGTGTTCGAAGGTGTTATAATCATCGTTATACAATATAAGTTCGTATGCTCCTGTAATTATTAACTCTTCGAGCAACAAATCACTCTCTAATATTTCAGTATTGATTGAATGATTAAGTACCATGAATTAATTTTTGTGTTTTTTTAATAATTTAGCTTTATTCTCATTCCCTGCTACCAATCTTTTTATGTTTTTTTGATGTGTTAAAACAACCATGATTGCAGCAGCTATACCAAATGCTACAAATAGAGGCTCTTCATTTTTATATATAATAACTGCAATTAATGGGAATGCTATAGCAGATAAAATACTGCTTAAAGAAACGTATCTTGTTGAAAAAAGAATGACTAAAAAAAGTCCAATACAAGCTAATGCCGATAAGTAATGGATTCCTATGACCATACCTAATAAAGTAGCAATTCCTTTGCCTCCTTTAAAATTGGCAAAAATTGGGAAAATATGCCCAATTACTGCTGTTAATCCGAATAATAATTGAAGATTGACATACCTAACTGACCCAATTTCTACAAAATCGTAGTACCTTACAATACTTGCAGCTGTAAGACCTTTGATGATGTCAATAAGCAAAACACTTATTCCAGCTTTTTTACCTAAAACCCTGAAAGTATTAGTAGCACCTGAGTTACCGCTTCCATGCTGTCTAATATCAATTCCATAAAATGCTTTTCCAACCCATAATGCAGTAGGCATAGAACCAATGATATATGAGACAAAAGCCCCAAATAAAATGGTTAATATTTCAAAAGTTGTATTCATTAATAAAGTGCAAAAATAATCTTTTTTTTATAAATCATTAACTATTGTTTTATTTCTATTATTCTTCTTCAATATCATTGCGTTTTAAGAAATTTTCTTTCATTCTTTCAGAACCCAACCTTAAAGTGAAATTTTCGTCAGTGTTTTTTTCAGAAGCAAGCACTACCGCAGCATTTAACTCTGTATTGTTAGTAGCAATAAACATGTTTCCTTTTGAATATTCCAAATACATCCATTCTCCATTGTCACCAAGTATGTATATGTATATTTTATCACCACCTCTTTTCTTTTCTACTGCAATGGTGGTATTGTAACTTTTATTGATGATGGCACCATTAAATACTGGCATGGTCATGTTACCAGTTGCAATGAATTTTCTTCTTATGCGGTTGTATGCTAAATTCACATCAGTAAATAAAAATCCAGATTTGAATTCATTTTCAGGAGCAATATTTCCAGTAGAATTTAAACTATTAATCATTTTTTTAGCTGCTTTTTCATCGCTAATTAATTCATTAATTGCTTGTTCAATTTCATCTGTTTTTAACGATGCCCCAGCTTTTCCAGCTCCTTCAGCGAGTAAAAACTTAGATATTTTCGCATTGACATCAGCTGGTATTGGAAAATTAAACAACATGGTTAAATCAAATCTATAAGTACTGTCTTTACTTGAATGAAAAGCATTTCCAGCAGAAATTACTTTAGTATTTGGTGCATTGACACCAAAGTTAAATACACCTTCAGAATACACTGATTTATCTTTTTCATTGAATTGGATATAACTTCCTTTCATTGCTCCATTTAACAATTTGTTTTCATTTCCAACCATGAACGCATCTTTTGTTGCATCATAGAACATGATTCCTGTATCAGATTGTATTTCAGGGTCACTGTACACCCTTTTTAAATCAAAAAACACTGGATAAACATGGTTTGAATCTGTTGCATAATACAACCCTATTGATAATTTGTTGTTGTTTTTGTCTCTTGGATTTAACACATTTATCACTACATTTTGAGGATCTACAATGTTATTATACCTAAGCCATGAAGTTTCCATGAAAGTAAATGAGTGCATTGGTCGTACATATCCGATGAAGTTTATTGGTTTTCTAGTACTGATGATTTCAAACAAACCTTTGTAACCTATCTTTTTGTCAAGCCTGAAATTTTTATCTTCATTTATTTTACCATATCCTACTAAATGTTTATCCTTATCAATTCTAATACTATCGGCATACAACGGCTGTTCAACTTTGTATTTATCAATGTACCTGTAATACCCATCGGCATTCAACATGTTACCACCTAAAATGGTAGTATGACAATTTTTTATGTCATGGAATTTATCAATTCTATTGGCTTCAATTCTTGAACTGTCCAACCTATCCATAGCGGCTTTTTCTCTCACTATTGCTTTGCCACCAAAAGGATAAACTCTGCTATCTGCAACATCAATATATGGAATTTTTTCCATGTTTAATACAAATTTATTCAAATCAAATTTAGCATAAGCACATTCAAATTTTAAACTATCAGGTTGGTTTGCAGGCAATCCAGAAAAAATTGGTTTAATACCAGCCATGGCTGTATTTGGCTTAATCTCCATGGTGCTCAAACTCATGTCCCATTTATAATCATTCATGTTACTTGCGTATGCATTATATGGAAAATAGGTATAAGCCCCTGTTTGGTTAGTAATGAACTTTCCTTCTTGTTTATCAAAGTCAACATCTCCCTTAACATTGTTACTTTCAAAAGCAAATTTATTAGGATCTACAGCAAAAATTTTAATGCTAGAAACATCTGCTTTGGTTTTATTTCTACCAAAGGTCATCTCATTACTAGCATAAATTGCTTTTGGCCAAATCAATCTACCATCCCCTTTTAAATCTGCTGGAGATAAGGTGAGTTTACCATCAAAATCGTATTCAGTTTTAAACACTTTAAAATTGCTGTCTTGTTTGGTTTGCATCATTTTATCTTGTTTAGGAAACCACTCCGTTTTGACATTGTTACCATTTACTAATGGGTACTTTCCACTTTCTGGTAAATAGAAACTAGAACTAACACCTATGGTTGCATCTGGCAACAACAAATATTCAGTGGATTTTGAAATGGAAGTTTGATAAAGCAAATCACCGCTGCCATAAAATCCTCTGTTGCTTAAATTGATGGTTAAATCTCCTGTTCCTTTGCCCTCATACATAGGCAAATTTACTTTATCGACAAAACCCAATGAATAATCAGGTTGTATTTTAGCTACGTTTTTAATGTCAGGAAAAATTCCATCGGATACTAATGTTCCTTCGAAACCAAAACCTGCAATTGTAAAATTATCCAAACTATCGATGGTAAATGGATCTACTTCAAATTTAAATTTATCTGCTTTGTAAGCATGATTATGGGTTGATGCCCTGTCGTAATTAATTTCTGAACCTCTTTCAGCTATAAATATGGGGTATTCGGCATAATTTTTCAATCCAGATTTGTTATTAGGCTTATCTATCAATATTCTACCGTATGTGTTAGATAAAACACTTTCTACTTTTTTCAAAGCATTTGTATTCAAATCAGGATAATAAATTACCATGCTATCCATGGTGGTATTTTTGATTTGAAAACTGTTCCAATCAAAATTAAAATCTTTAGAATGAAAATCTATCCTACCAGCTCTTATCATTCCTGCAAAATGTAAACCTTTATTTTTATTGATAATGACTGTTTGGTCTTTCGGTGCTGCAATTACGTTTTGAGAATCACTGAATGTAAACTTTCTGACGCCTTCCATTTTTAATTCATGTGAATTAAGATTTAGTGAAATATTAGCTCTTGCACCTATGATACTTGAAAATCGGATGATGTCATAATCCCTTCCCCCAGTATTGTTGGATTGCCAATAATACATTTTATCTCTTGCATAAATAGAATCATTCAATTTGTTGTAATAAATAAAACCACCATCAGCTAAATCCATAATTTGTTGTTCTATGAATTTTTTATCTTTTCCTAAATGGTTGGCATAATCTTGAATGGTAAATCTTCTCGTTTTTCTATCTTTACAAAACCAATACATTTTGTCGAGGGGATTTTGTGACAAAGCTCCTTGCCAACTTTCAAATAACAATTTTTTAAAGAAAGTATTGGTTTCGACATAAGCGGCTCTTTCATTGGAAATCATATCAAAATCAATGTAGGGAGTTTTTTGATCCCAAATGACTTGTTCAACATCAATTTCTACTCCGTGATAATTATCTGTAAAAGGCATCCTCATCAACCCATCAGTACCTTTGAATACAATCATTTTTTTCTTGGTTATATCATAATTGAAAATGACTTTAGGATGATAAATGTAACCAGTATCTGTTTTTATTCTAATAGAAGCTGCTCTGCTTTTTACTTGTCCGCTATCCAATCTAAATGATTCAGAACTAATTTCAACTAAGGGCTTGTTATTAAACAATAAACTTATTGAGGCCATTCCATCTCCTATTGTTTGGCTATTAATTTTGTTTCCAGCCATGGAAAATCCACCTTTGTAAATTGCTTGAGTACCAACTATTCCTTTGATTTCTATGGTAGGTTCATAGCTAGTAAACATTGGATAGGTTGATTTTAATAATTGCTCCTTTGTTTCAGCAAAGCTTATTTTATCAGACAATTTTCCATATATTTTTGTAGCACTTATTTTAGGGTAAGTCAATAAAGCCGAATCTACAGAATAAATGCTGACACTTAGGTCTATTTTATGAGATTTAAATTCACAGTAAACTTCATTTTCAGGTTTGCCTACCCTTTCCCAATTCACTCTGCCTTGAGAACCATTCCAAATTGTTTTTTCAGGGTAATAAACACCAGATGAGTTTAATATTTTCATTTTATCTATCCCATATTCACAAATTAAATCAACGCTTTTAAACACGATGCTAACTTTGTTGTTTATAAAGCCAAAATCGAAATTATTGTTGCTTACTTTCCATTTTTTTTCTTCAGATTTGTATAGTATTTTTTCAGAAAAGAGCAAATTACAGGTATTGAGAAATGACAAATATTCAGCTTGGTTTTTTTCTAACAATTGTTTGCTGATTTCTTGCCATTGTTTTAAGATGTTAGGATTTAATTTTTCTTTAAAATACAAATTTAAATTGGTAATTAACAATTCAAAATAAGGTTCTCTAGGCAACTGTTTGTACATCATGTTATTGGTAATTTTGATGACAAATTTTTGTTGTTCTGGAGTAATGATGCCTTTTTTCCAATTGGCACTAAATAATTCCATGGATTTTACCAATTCTTGTTTTTTAGATTGATTAATGTATTTATTGAATTCTTCTATAAAAACATTAGGTTCTGTACTAAAACTATTTTGTGCAAAAAGTGAATTTGCGATTATGAATAGGATAATGAGTGATGCTATTTTTTGAAACATAAATAAAGATGCTAAAATAACTATATTTTAAGTTATTTATTGCACAAGATATGCCAAAGTGTAGAATGATTTAAATAAATTACTAACAGTTATCCAGATTAACTGCTCATGACACTTCCGCAATTGATGTCAAATACTTGTCCAGTAATGGCTTTTTGAACTAATATATAACTTACCAATTCAGCAATTTCATGCGGTTCAGCCATTCTACCTAATGGTACACTTTGCATGGCTATTTTATGAAATTCATCTGGTGTTATTCCTAATCCATCTGCAATTCCTTTCATTCCTTCTTTTGCCATGTTAGTATTTACCCAGCCAGGACTTATTGCATTTACTAATATATTGTCTGAAGCAAATTCCATAGCCCAACTCCTCATCAATCCTAATAATCCAGCTTTTGAAGCACAATAAGCTGTATAATTTTTAACCCCTAACCTGGCTAATACACTTGAAGTTAATATGATGTGTTTGGTATCGGATGGACTTTCTTTTAGTTGATTTAAAAAGGCATTCACAAACCAATAAGTTCCTGATAAATTTGTATCTATTATTTCATTCCATCTGTCATCTTCTCCATATCTGTTTTCGCCACCTACTCCAGCATTTGCAATGATTCCATCTAATTGTATTCCGCTGAAAATATTAGACACTTGTTCACAATTTTCCCTTTTTCTTATGTCTGTGGTAATAACCATGTGGTTGCCTTTTGGTAGAAGTTTTAATGTTTCTTCAAGTTTAATTTCATTTCTACCAGCCAATATAATGTCTGCACCTTGTTCTGCTAATTTAATTGCAATAGCTCTACCTATTCCACTTCCAGCACCACTTAATATATATCTTTTGTTTGTCATAAAATGTGTGCAATATAGTTTTTTATTTTTTTATAGCTAATATTTTTCTAATTTTGTAAAAAAAATATCATGGGAATAATATCTAAATTAAAATCATTATTTGGCGCGAGTAAAACTGAAAACCAAACATCTCCAACTCAACCTACAAATGCTGTAGAAGAAAAAAGCTTTATGGACAAAATTGAAGACAAATTTGAAGCAATTGAAGACAAAGTAGAAGCCAAGATTGATGAATTAAAAGAAAAAGCAGCCCCTTTCATTGATAAAGCTGAAGCAAAATTCGAAGAGCTTAAGGATAAAGCAGAGGATAAATTTGATGAATTAAAAGATAAAGCTGCTCCTTACATTGATAAAGCTGAAGCAAAGTTTGATGAATTAAAAGATAAAGTTGAAAATAAAATAGAAGAAATTAAAGATAAATTTGACGGTGACGACAACAAACCAAAAGAAGAGCCAAAAGCTTAATTTGGCTTATTTGTTTCTTTGAAATTCTATCATTTACTACTTATTTAAATACTAAATAAGCATTGCTTATTAGTTATAATTATTGAAATTGTTTTCAATATATACCCTATTTCAACTATTTCTTTATCCTAAATTTGAATGTTAATGCTTATTAAGTTAAGACTTATCTATTATCTTATTAGAAGTTAACGGAAATTGTATTCCTTTAACGAAATTGTATAAAAATCAGAAACAAAAGTTTGAATGGTTAGAATCAGAATGTGAAGATCACACTGTGAAAAATGCAAACACTTAAAAAATCAATTAGTTACCAACTATACTAGCAGACAAAAACTCTCTGTTTAATCTGGCAATGTTAGTTAAGCTAATTTCTTTAGGACATTCAGCGGAGCAAGCACCAGTATTAGTACAAGCACCAAAACCTTCAGCATCCATTTGATTAACCATGGCGATAGCGCGTTTTTGAGCTTCAGGTTGACCTTGAGGTAACAAAGCTAATTGAGAAACTTTTGCTGAGACAAAGAGCATAGCACTTGCATTTTTACAAGCAGCAACACAAGCTCCACATCCTATACAAGCTGCACTCATAAAGGCTTCGTCAGCTACTTCTTTTCCAATTGGAAGAGCGTTTGCATCTTGAGCATTTCCAGTATTTACACTAACGAAACCACCAGCAGACATGATTCTATCAAAAGCAGTTCTATCGACTGATAAATCTTTTAATACTGGGAAAGCAGCTGCTCTCCATGGTTCTACAACTATGATGTCGCCATCTTTAAACGAACGCATGTGTAATTGGCAAGTAGTAACAGCATTTTTAGGACCATGTGGTCTTCCATTGATGTACATGCTGCACATTCCACAAATTCCTTCTCTACAATCATGGTCAAATACTACAGGTTCTTTACCTTCGTTAATTAATTGTTCATTTAGTACATCAAACATTTCTAGAAATGACATGTCTTCTGATACTTCATCTAGTTTATAAGTTTCAAATTGACCTTTAGTTTGATTGTTTTTTTGTCTCCAAACTTTTAATGTAATTTTCATTTTAATATTGGTTATTGGTTATTTGTTATTGGTTAATTGAATAATTGTTATTAGTTTTATAATGGATGTAATCATTGTTTTTATATTCAAAATTTGGTTTAGAAACATTGTTTGAATTGAACTTTGAATTTAAATAGTTTATATATCCGTTGAGTAATTTTAAACTTGTTTCAATTTTTTTTTCTAATTCTAATTTTTGTTGAGATGTTATAAATTGATTTTCATTTGCAATCTGAATATGGTCAAGTAATTCATATAATGAACCTCTAGAAATTCTACAAAACTGTATGTTTTCTTTGTATTGAAATCTACCATAACCTTCAGCAATATTATTTGTAATAGAACGAGAACATCTAATCATTTGGTCATTTAATCTAAATTGTTCAGAAATAGGAAATGATTTTACTAATTCAGAGATTTCAAGTCGTAAATCTTTACAAATCTTGAAACAATCTAAATCTTCAAAACTTTTTACAATACTCATTTCCAAGTTATTTAATTTAAATTCCACTATTCACTATTAACTATTCACTTTTAACTATTAACTATTCACTATTAACAATAAACTAGCATCCAGATACTATTTATAGCTTCTTGCTGCAATTTTGATGTTTTCATATACTAATTGTTCTTTGTGTAAATTCCACTCATTGTTAGAGGTCATTTCCCAAGCTGAAACATGGCTGTAATTTACATCATCTCTAAGTGCCTCACCTTCTTCTGTTTGAAACTCTTCTCTAAAGTGTCCTCCACAACTTTCATTTCTTTCTAAAGCATCTTTACACATCAATTCACCTAATTCTAAGAAATCTGCAACTCTTCCTGCTTTTTCCAATTCGTTATTAAATTCATTCGTTGAGCCAGTAACTCTAACATTAGACCAAAATTCGGCTCTTAGTTTTTGAATTTCTTCTATGGCCCATTTTAAACCTTCAGCATTTCTTGCCATTCCACACTTGTCCCACATGATTTTACCTAATTTTTTATGATAATAATCAACAGACTTAGTTCCTTTTATATTGATTAATTTATTGAGTTTATCCTCAACCTCTTTTTCCGCTTGAACAAATGCTTCATGGTCTGTTGGAATTGCTTTAGTTCTAATATCGGTACTTAAGTAGGCTCCAATAGTGTAAGGTATAACAAAATAACCATCGGCAAGACCTTGCATTAAGGCAGATGCCCCAAGTCTGTTGGCGCCATGATCACTAAAATTAGCTTCACCTAAGGCATACAATCCAGGAACTGTAGTCATTAAATTGTAATCTACCCATAATCCTCCCATGGTGTAATGCACAGCTGGATAAATTTGCATTGGCTCATTGTATGGATTAACACCAGTGATTTGTTCGTACATATCAAATAAATTGCCATACTTTTCTTTTACTACAGCTTTACCTAATTTAATTAATGTCGCTTCATCAGGATTTGATAAATTAGATTTGGTTGCCTCAATTTTACCATACCTCAAAATGGCAGCAGCATAATCTAAAAATACGGCTTGACCTGTTTTATTTACTCCATAACCAGCATCACATCTTTCTTTAGCAGCTCTACTGGCAACATCCCTAGGTACTAAATTACCAAATGCTGGATATCTTCTTTCTAAATAATAATCTCTATCATCTTCTTTAATGTCATTAGGTTTTAATCTACCTTCTCTTAGCGCTAAAGCATCTTCTATGTTTTTAGGCACCCATATTCTACCATCGTTTCTTAACGACTCAGACATTAAGGTCAATTTAGATTGATGATCTCCAGAAACGGGAATGCAAGTTGGATGAATTTGAGTATAACAAGGATTTCCAAAAAAAGCTCCTTTCCTATGAGCTTTCCAAGCAGCTGTAACATTACTACCCATAGCATTTGTAGATAAAAAGAAAACATTGCCATAGCCACCTGTACACAATAATACTGCATGACCAAAATGTCTTTCTAATTTACCTGAAACTAAGTCACGAGCGATGATACCTCTGGCTTTACCATCAATGGTAACAACTTCCATCATTTCATGACGTGTAAACAATTGAACATTACCCATTCCAACTTGGCGTTGTAAAGCACTGTATGCTCCTAAAAGCAATTGTTGTCCTGTTTGTCCAGCAGCATAAAATGTTCTTTGAACTTGTGTGCCTCCAAAAGAGCGGTTGCTTAATAGCCCACCATATTCACGGGCAAAAGGAACACCTTGGGCCACACATTGATCAATGATGTTTGAACTGACTTCGGCTAATCTGTGCACATTTGCTTCTCTAGCTCTGTAATCTCCACCTTTGATTGTATCATAAAATAAACGGTAAACACTATCACCATCATTTTGATAATTTTTAGCAGCATTTATTCCACCTTGAGCAGCAATTGAATGTGCTCTTCTAGGAGAATCTTGAAAGCAAAATGCTTTTACTTTGTACCCCATTTCAGCTAAAGCAGCAGCAGCAGAAGCGCCAGCTAATCCAGTACCAACAACAATGATTTCCAAATTTCTTTTATTAGCTGGATTTACTAAAGGAGTTGTTGATTTGTACTTAGTCCATTTTTGTTCAATTGAGCCTTCGGGTATTTTTGCGTCTAATTTTGACATAATATGTTAATTCTGTTTAATTTTAAGATTTAGATTGATTGAATAAAAAAGAATATTGGCATTGCAGCAAATAGAACAGGAATGATGATTCCAAATACTAATAATCCTATTGAATGAATTAATCCATTGTATTTATTGTGATTAAAACCTACAGTTTGAAATGCACTTTTAAATCCATGGATTAAATGAAAAGACAAAGCAACCATTGATACGATGTAAATTAATACAATCCACCACTGCTTGAATGCATCTTGAACTACAGTGTATAAATCTTTAACAATAATGGTTTCTGTGTTGTTGGATTTATTGACTAACATTTTAGTATTTAATTGTCCAGCATATTCAGATACAAATATTTCTCCAGAACTTAAATCTTTATCGTATTGAACATATGGAGTAGTTCCAAATTTATATTGAGCCCAAAAACCTGACATGTGTAAAACAATGAATACAAGAATGATGCTTCCTAATATGCCCATGTTTCTACTACTCCATGAACTGTTAGCTTTTCCATCAATGATTTGATACCCAACAGGTCGAGCTTTTTTGTTTTCAAATACTAAGTATAAACCCCATATAGCATGAAATAAAATGATAGCATACAAACCATAAGATACAAATTTGATGAATGGATTGGTGGTCATAAATACAGCATAGGTATTAAAGGACAAACCAGAATCATTTTTAAATAATTGTAAGTTTCCTGATAAATGTGCAATTAAAAAGGTACATAAAAATATCCCTGTTAGAGACATTAATAATTTTTTTCCAATACTGGACTGTAAGAAATTTTTAAACCAATTCATATTTTGATTACTTGTTTTTTATGGCTGCAAAGGTACAATCTTTAATTTTATTAAAAAACAACAAGTAAATAGATTTTGTTTTATATCTTTGTTTATTATTTGAACAGAAAACTACTATTTTTATACATTTTATTATATATTTCACATCAATTATCGTTTAGTCAGTGTATTGCTGATTTTAATTATAATGGTTCTAAATGTGAGTCGGATTCCCTTTTTTTTCAATTCAATGGAAATGGAGATAGTTTGTTCTGGGATTTTGATGATGTTGTGTCAGGTTCCAACAATTACAGCAACGATACTTTTGTAGCACATGTATTCAGTAATGATGGAAATTATTTAGTTAAATTAATTGTAAAAGATACCAATGGATGTAGTGACACCATAATTAAAAATATTCAAATTTTTCGAAAACCAATTTCAGATTTTACAATTGATAATGTATGTTCACAACTCATTACTACTTTCAATGATTTAAGTACTAAAGACCCAAATGATAGCATAGTGTATTGGAGGTACAGATATGGTGATGGGACTACTTCTTATTCTGCTAATAATTCTCATACATATTCTTCGTCTGGTTTATACAATACTTCATTATATATTCAAACATTCAATGGCTGTTTTGATTCCATTATTAAGTCTGTTGATATTTACGATAAACCTATAGTTACAATTAGCAAAGATTCAGTTTGTCCATTATCTGATTTAGGAATTCAAGTCAATGTTGGCAGCGACCCAGTTATACAATATTTATGGGATTTAGGTGATTTATCATCTAGCAATGTTCAAAGTTTTTTACATCAATACAGTCAACCTGGCATTAAAAAAATTAAATTAAAATTGACTTATTCTAATTTAAAAACATGTGAAATAAATGATGACAGCGTTTATGTTCTTAAAAATCCAAACAGTAAGTTTAAAATAATAAGTGATTTTAATCAATGTTATAAACAAAATAGAACTTGCATTAAATTTGATTTAGATTCTACTACTATATTATATCGCAATGTTCTGTGGGATGATGGCTCTACTTTAACTGTATCAGCAAACGACACAGTAACTTGTCATAGTTATGCAAACACTGATGGTGGTAAATACAAAATCACTAACGAAGCTGTTAATACCAATGGATGTGCCTCAAGATACACCATTCAAGATTCTATAATTATTCACAAAGAACCCTCTGCTAATTTTACTTTTACTAGCATTGGAGGGTGTTTTACAACCAATGTTCAAGTAGTTAACACAAGCAACATGACCCCACCATTGATTAAAAAATATTTTTGGAATTGGGGAGATAGCAGTTCGTTAGATTCTTTTAATTGGACAAATCATAATCATACTTACATAAAAAATGGAAATTTTAAAATTACATTAAAAATTGTAGATAGTTTTAATTGTATAGATACAATTATATCCAATGGAAACATTAACAACACAAGTTTTATAGTGGATGCCAAATTGGATAAAGTATATGATTCATGTCGTATTGGCAATTTATTTGGCTTCAAACAAACTCCCATCATTGGTGGCTCGGCTCGTTGGTATTTTGATGATACAGATTCAACTCTTGGTTGGAATGTTACACATTCTTACACTCGAGGCATCAGAATAGGTTCGTACAATCCATGGGTAAGAGTGAGTAAAAACGGATGTGATTCTATTGTTAAACTCGACACTGCAACTGTTTATGGCCCTTACGCAAGTACACAAATTTTAAACAGATATCAATGCCAAATTCAAGATACTGTAAAATTCAAAAACATTACAATTCCATACAAAAACTACAACTTACAAACCTTTTGGAATGCCAATGATTCCTTTGCTCCAAATTGCGTGGTGGACAGTAAAAATGGCTTAAATACAAATTCAAATTGCAATAGAAGCATTGATTCTGTCAATTTTCAACATTATTATTTACCTGGAACAGAAAGATGTTACAGGGTTACTCTTACGGTTAAAGATACTGTTCTTGGTTGTACAGACATCGACAATTCACCTTTGCCAATGATGCCACCTGATGCATCTACTGGTATAGACATTATAGCCAACACTTCATTGTGCTTAGGACCAGAACAGCCCAAATTATTGACATTAAGCTTAAATAGATCTACTCCAAGTTGTGATCGAGAAATGTTTTGGGTGATGTGGGATTCATTATGTGCTGAACAATCTGGAAATTTTAATGCCAATTGGCAAGTTGGTCAATATTATCACAATTATCAATATGTTCCATGTGATTCAAATGGAAGAGTTACCATAGGAATTGTTATTCAAAACGGTAGAGATACATTAGGTAATATATGTAGAGACACTGCTTTTTTTCATCACATCATTAAATTTGGTGTTCTAGATCCGAGGTTTTATTCTACATACGATTCTACAAGACATTATTGTAAAAATTCAACATTTGATTTTTATTTAAATGATTCTACTCTCGATTCGGTAACTAATGTTATATGGAATTTTGGAGATGGTACAATCTATAATGACACTTATTTAGGTAAAAGAACTCACACTTTTAAAAACAGAGGTTTTTACAACATTACTACAACTCTTGTTCATGCAAATGGTTGCAGCGCTTCACATACAAGCAGAATTAGAATTGGAGCAATTCCTCAATTCAGTATCCCCAAATACAACATTTGCTTGGATGACTCTATTCCAATATTAAATAATACTCGGTACATCAATGGACAAAATTATTGGAGTGATGTCAATAGAGAACTAAATGGGAAAGAAACTACAAAATGGGATATTGGAGATGGAAATGGATTTTCAATTAACACCTCTTTACATCAACTGAAATACACTAAAATTGGAATTTATCCTCTAAAATTTGAATACACCGATAGTATTGGTTGTGTTGATACATTTAATATACCTACACCTGTGAGAGTTTATGATGTAGTCTCTGATATAACTTTACCAAACAAAACTCTAACATGTGCTCAAGTAGTTAATTTTTATTCATCTTCTAGTGTTTATGATAGTTTAAATAATTTTGGACATACAGATGATAGTATTGTATATTTTTCATGGTTTTTTGACAATGGAAGCAGCAACAGTTTATTTAAAAATCCTGTTAAATTTTTAAAAGCTGGTTGGCATGATGTTAAATTAATTGTAAGAAATACTATTGGTTGTGAAGATGAACACATAGATTCTGTTTTTATCAATGGACCATCAGCCGATTTTTCGATGATTTCTGATACAATAGGTTGTATGCCACTCACTGTAACTTTTAAAAACAATAGCATCAATGCTAACAGTTATACCTGGTTGTATAAAAATGCTACTAACAATACTACACTTACTTCTTCTACATCGGACATCAACTTTACTTATACTAATTATGGAACATTCAGACCGCAATTGATTGCACGAAATACATTTTTAAATAATGGAATCAATGTAACTTGTGCTGATACGTTTGTAGTTAATCCTGTTACAACCTATTCACCTAAAATCATCGTTTATGAAAAACCAAGACCAAATTTTTCTCACGTTACTAATTGCACAAATAATACTACACAATTTACAAATGCAACAGCATTAACCACAGGCTCTATTCAAAGATACATATGGAGTTTTGGTGATGGAGACACCAGTTCAGTAACTAATCCAATTCATCAATATGCTGATACTGGCAAATACAGAATAAAATTAAAAGCATACAGCAATTTAGGTTGTGTAGATTCTATACAAAGGGATATATTTATTTCACCTGTACCAATTGCCGACTTTACTTTTAACAACGTTTGCATAGGTAATGTAGTTAATTTAAGAGATAACACAAACTCTTTCAACGATATCATCACTAATTGGACTTGGGTGTTAGGTAATGGATTTACAAGCAACGTTAAAAATCCAAATATAAATTACACTAAAGATTCTGCATACACTGTAACATTAACGGTAAGAAACAGAGCTTTGTGTACAAATACTATAACTAAAATCGTGAATGTGTGGTCAAAACCCAAACCAAACTTCATTCCTGTAAATACATGCCATTACTCTCCTACTTTATTTTATAATTCTGGAACTTCTAAACAACCAATGGCTAATAATTTTTGGACTTTAGGTGATGGTACAAGTTTGTATTCAAGTTATTTCAATAAAATATACAATGATACAGGTGTATATTCAGTAAAATTAAAAGCTACCAACATCTATGGTTGTTCGGATTCTATCAGTAAAAATGTTGTGATTTATCCAAAACCAAACTCTGAATTTACCATCAACAACGATTCACAATGTTTAAATCAAAATCAATTTATATTTAGCAATACTAGCTCTATTAGTAATGGAAGCATCAATCAATCTCTATGGCAACTTTCAAACTCATACAGTGATTTTACTACTAATTTAACCTATAAATTCATTCAATCAGCTCAATATTCCGTTAGATTAATTACCCGAAGTAATTATAATTGTTACGATACTATATTGAAAAATATTTATGTTCTCCCATCTCCTAAATCCATTATTTTATTAAGCAAACAAGAAACATGTGTAAACAATTCGGATTCAATTGTCTTTAACGACAAATCAACTATAGATAGCAACATTATAAATAGAAAATGGCAAATTGATGCAGGAATATTTAATACCCAAAAAACATTTAAACATTTATATACTAATGCCAATACTTATCCAATATCTTTGTCTGTAACTACTCAATTAGGTTGTAGTGATACAAGCACAAGTCAAGTATTTGTTTATCCTAAGCCCAAAGCAGCTATTTCTTATTTTAACAATAAAAAATGCTTGAGTCAAAATTTGTTTTATTTAAGTGATAGCAGTTCTATTTCCAATTCACATACGTTAAGAACCTTTTGGAATTTTGGTGATGGAGACTCCTCTATTCAAAAAAACATTTATCATTCATATAATAACAGTGATAGTTTTATTGTAAGACTTATCTCATTAAGTTCAAAAAATTGTTCAGACACATTGTATAAACAAATTGTAGTGCACCCAATGCCTAAAGCCATTTTCACTATCAACGACACTGGGCAATGTTTGAATTTAAACCAATTTAATTTTACAAATACTTCTTTAGTTGCTCAATCTTCATTGACTTCAGTTTGGAATACTGGAGATGGAAACTCATACACCAGTACTAACTTGAACCATGTTTACAATTCATATGGAGTTAAAAATGTTAAATTAGTTACTACTTCCATTTATCAATGCAAAGATTCCATTACCAAACAAATTGAAGTGTATCCAATGCCTAAAGCTGATTTTGTATTTGCCGATTCAGCAGCTTGTTTTAGAAACAACAACATCAGAGCAATCAATATGTCAAATATTCCTTATGGCAGTTATGCTCTCTTATGGAAAAGCAACGTGAAATCTCAAAACGGTTTAGATACTTTCAATGTTCAATTCACCCAAGACAGTTCTTATTTGATTCAATTAACTACCACATCAAACCAAGGTTGTGTAGATTCAATTGCTAAAAATGCTTATATATGGCCTATGCCTTTGGCCGATTTTAATATTGATTCTTCAAATCAATGTCTGAGAAACAACGATTTTAAATTTACTAATGTATCTAAAATAAAAGGAAATGCTTTAACTTACATTTGGAATTATGGAAACGGTGTAACTTCATACAACAAAGACACTAACATCAGATATACAATGGATGGGAATTACAACGTTTCTCTCATCAGTATTTCAAATAAAAATTGTAAAGATACCATCATAAAATCCATTGTAGTTCATCCAATGCCAAAAGCTAAAGCAATAATCAACGACAGTTTACAATGTTTCAATACTCAAAATTTTATTTTTACTGACTTAAGCAGCATCAGTAAAGGTAGTTTAAAACGCCTTTGGAAATGGCATGATTTAAGTTCTGACACTTCCATACAAGAATATCATTTTTATAATTCAGATTCCACTTACAGTCAATCTCTGATATCAATAAGTGATAAATTATGTGCAGACACTACCCTGTTTTATGTCACCACCTATTCAGTTCCTAAAGCCAAGTTCAATATCAATGATTCAGACCAATGTTTACCAATTCAAAATTTTGTGTTCAATAATCAATCTAACATCAAATCTGGAACTATGAATTATGAGTGGAATTTTGGAGATGGCAATTTTAATTATTTAGTTAATACCACACACCGTTATAACAATTCAAACAATTACAATTGCGAACTCAAGGCCATTTCTAATTTTGGATGCAGAGACAGCATAAGCAAAAGCGTCATTGTATTTCATCAGCCTGATGCTAAATTGACCGTAAATGACAGTGACCAATGTTTGAGGTTTAATCAATTTAAATTCAATGATATTTCAAGCATTAGTATAGGAAGTATTGTTAATCATTATTGGGATACTTCATCATTTGTATTTACAGGAAATAAAGATACTAGCATTACTTATTCAAATGAAGGTACCAAACGATTAACTTATGTGGTAGAAAGCGACAAAGGGTGTTTTGATACCATACATCAAACCCTCACCGTACACCCAATGCCTAAAGCACAGTTTGTTATCAATGATTCAATTCAGTGTGCTCAGAAAAATCAATTTGACTTTACTTCGATTTCCACCATTGCTTATGGAAGCATCAATCATTATTGGTTAATAAATCAAGCAATCAATGATACTGGAAATTTCATAAGTAAAATATTTACAGTTGCAGATACTCCAAGAATACGTTTAATAGCATCATCAGACAAATTGTGTACAGATACAACATACAAATACATTTACATTCAACCTACTCCTCTAGCTAATTACAACATCAATGATACAGGTCAATGCTTAAGTGGCAATAGTTTTGTTTTCACAAATTCATCATCTGTTCCTCAATCGAGTTTGAGTTATAAATGGTACACCGGTGATGGCAACCAATACTTTTCAAACAATGTTTCCCATACCTACAACAACTACGGTATTAAATCTGTTAAATTAGTTGCTACTTCCATTTATCAATGCAAAGATTCAATTTCAAAACAAATTGAAGTGTATCCTATGCCAAAGGCAAATTTTGTATTTAAAGATTCTGCTGCTTGTTTTAGAAACAATGTTATTACCTCCTACAACACTTCGAATATTCCTTATGGCACATACACTCATCAATGGAGTTCAATAATAAAAAATCAAAATGGATTAGATTCTTTCAAAGTTCAATTCATTCAAGACAGTACTAATTTCATAAAATTAGTAGCAACATCAAATTATGGATGTAAAGACTCTGTTATAAAAAATGCTTACATCTGGACTATGCCAGTGGCAGACTTTACTATCGATTCATCGTCACAATGTTTAAGTGGAAACTTGTTTAAATATTCCAATCAATCTGACATAAAAGGCAATAACTTATCTTATCAATGGAACTTTGGCAATGGAGTTATTTCTTCTACAAAAGACACAAGCATTCATTATTCAACAGATGGAACATACAATGTTTCTCTCATCAGTATTTCAAATAAAAATTGTAAAGATACCATCATAAAATCCATTGTAGTTCATCCAATGCCAAAAGCTAAAGCAATAATCAACGACAGTTTACAATGTTTCAATACTCAAAATTTTATTTTTACTGACTTAAGCAGCATCAGTAAAGGTAGTTTAAAACGCCTTTGGAAATGGCATGATTTAAGTTCTGACACTTCCATACAAGAATATCATTTTTATAATTCAGATTCCACTTACAGTCAATCTCTGATATCAATAAGTGATAAATTATGTGCAGACACTACCCTGTTTTATGTCACCACCTATTCAGTTCCTAAAGCCAAGTTCAATATCAATGATTCAGACCAATGTTTACCAATTCAAAATTTTGTGTTCAATAATCAATCTAACATCAAATCTGGAACTATGAATTATGAGTGGAATTTTGGAGATGGCAATTTTAATTATTTAGTTAATACCACACACCGTTATAACAATTCAAACAATTACAATTGCGAACTCAAGGCCATTTCTAATTTTGGATGCAGAGACAGCATAAGCAAAAGCGTCATTGTATTTCATCAGCCTGATGCTAAATTGACCGTAAATGACAGTGACCAATGTTTGAGGTTTAATCAATTTAAATTCAATGATATTTCAAGCATTAGTATAGGAAGTATTGTTAATCATTATTGGGATACTTCATCATTTGTATTTACAGGAAATAAAGATACTAGCATTACTTATTCAAATGAAGGTACCAAACGATTAACTTATGTGGTAGAAAGCGACAAAGGGTGTTTTGATACCATACATCAAACCCTCACCGTACACCCAATGCCTAAAGCACAGTTTGTTATCAATGATTCAATTCAGTGTGCTCAGAAAAATCAATTTGACTTTACTTCGATTTCCACCATTGCTTATGGAAGCATCAATCATTATTGGTTAATAAATCAAGCAATCAATGATACTGGAAATTTCATAAGTAAAATATTTACAGTTGCAGATACTCCAAGAATACGATTAATAGCATCATCAGACAAATTGTGTACAGACACAACATATAAATACATTTACATCCAACCAACACCTAAAGCCTATTTCAGTATCAACGATAGTGGGCAATGTTTATTTACAAATCAATTTGTAATGAACAATATCAGCTCATTAAATGAAGGTACAATGACGTATTCATGGGATTTTGGAGACACAACTAATTCATCAATCACAAACCCAACTCATGTGTACAACAAAAGCGGATTGCATGAAGTAAAATTAATTGCTTACTCAAATCATTCATGTTCAGATTCATTGATTTTACAAATAAATGTTCATCCTGAGCCTAAGGCAAACTTTGAAATTGACGATGCAAGTCAATGTTTGTTGAGCAATGCATTTATCTTAACAAACACTAGCAACATAGATAGCACACAATTGTTTCATTTATGGCAAATGGGAGATGGCAATTCTATAGTAAGCAAAGACCATCTATACAGCTATTCAACAGATGGAGAATTCTCAGTAAAATTAATAAGTTACAGTGAATTCAATTGCAAAGATTCAATTCAAAAGAATCTGACAGTTAATCCAATGCCTATTGCTCATTTTAATGTCAATGATACAACACAGTGTATAAACAATCAAAGATTTAATTTCACAAATTCCAGCAGCATTAAAAAAGGCAATATTGTTGAAAACTATTGGTCAATAGGTAGTTTTACAAGCATTTCACCTAGTATATCGAATTTTCAATTTTTAAATTCAGGATTTAAAAAAGTGACAATCGTAGTAAAATCAGATAGTTTATGTTCAGATACATTTGAAAGAATTGTAAGAGTTTATCCTAAACCCCAAGCGGCTTTTTTTATCAATGACAGCGTACAATGTTTAGATAATAATTCATTTGAATTTACATCTAATTCTTCTGATAGTTTTGGAATATCATCTTATAAATGGTATATCAACAACAATTTCGATAATTCAAATTCAATGTTCACCAAATCCTTTAGCAATTTTGGAATAAATCAAGTATCTCTTATTGTAAATTCATTACAAGGATGCTTGGATACCATAGCAAATCAAATTAGAGTAAAGCCAATGCCTGATGCAAGTTTTAGTAAACTAAGACCATATTATTGCAACAATGATACTCCATTTACTTTAATACCAAAAGTATTAGGTGGAACATTTACAGGAACAAATGTAAAAATAAATCAATTTCACCCAGAAAATTTATGGGCAGATACAGTTAGATACACAGTAACAGTGGATGGATGTACCTCATCAAGTTCACAAACCACCAATGTGTATCCATTCCCTATTGTAAACATTGGAAGCGATACAACATTGTGTAAAAATGAAAGCATTTGGTTAAGAGCAAACAATTGGAACAGTACTTATCAATGGTCAACTGGATTAACAGATCCTGAAATATTGGCTTTTAAACCCGGAATATATTGGGTAATAGCAACCAATGTATGTGGATCTGATACTGACAGTATAGACATTCAATTCAGAGATAGAAACTGTAGAATGTATATCCCTACAGCATTTTCGCCTAATAGGGATGGATATAATGAAGTATTTAAACCAATCATTTTTGGCAATGTAACTGAATTAAATTACGAAATTTTTAACCGTTGGGGTGAAAAAATATTTATAGGCGATATCAACAGTCCGGGTTGGGATGGCACTTATCAAAATGAATTGGTTTATGAATCTTATTTCTTAATCATTGTCAATTACAGTTACGTTAATAACGGTAAAAAATACAATGAAACAGAAAGAGAAGTATTTTACCTTTTGAAATAAATAATTATTCTAATTCACTCAAGGCTATATTTAAATCATTTAAAATTTGAGGAATAAGATCCAATTTACAAGTTCCTACACTGATTCTATACCATGGAAATTCTTTATCAGTTCCAAATGAACTGAATGGCACTATTGCAAGATGGGCTTTATCTAAAATGTATTGCCAAACATCAGATTGATTGGTCAATGTTTTACCTTCTTTAGTGATTTTGCCTTTTAAATCTAATTTAACAGTTAAATAAATTGCTGCTTGTGGTTCAATAGAATCAACATTAAAACCAATGTTTTTTAACGATTGAAATCCATCATGAAGTTTATTTAATCTCAAACTTAATTGAGATTTAAATTTGGTAAAATATTGATCAATATCATCCCATTTATTTAAATAATTAGCTGTTGCCACTTGTTCAGGCATTGGTGCCCAAGCGCCTACATGGCTTAAAATGGCTTTCACTTTTGCCATGATGTAATCAGGGCCCATGCTCCAACCGAGTCTTAAACCAGTAGCAGATAAGCTTTTGCTTATTCCATCAACAAATACAGTATAGTTTTTCATTTCGGGAACTAAACCAACAGGATTGTAGTGTTCATTGTTATTGTAAATCAATGTTGAATAAATCTGATCGTACAATAAAAACAATTTGTTGTCTTCGCTTCTCAATTTATTTTCATCAATAATTAAATTACAAATAGAAAGCAATTGTTCTTTTTTAAAGATTGTCCCAGTTGGATTTAAGGGGCTACAAAGAGAAATTAATCGAATGTTTTTGATGTGTGGTTTTATTTCATCAACAGTAGGCATGAAATTATTTTCAGCTTTAGTTTCTATCACAATGTGTTTACCACTATTAAAATGTGTATAATGGTTGTTGTTCCAACTAGGAATTGGATACATAACTGCATCATTTTCGTTCACTATTGCTCGGTATAGGCTGTAAATCAATGGTCTTCCTCCGCTTGCTACTTGTATTTCATTTACATTGTATTCCAATTGGAAATAATGATTTAAAAATTTAGAAATGCTTTCTCTCAAAGGCAAAATTCCTTCAGCAGCTGGGTAATTGGTTTTGTGTTGATGATAAGCCAAATGTATTTCATCTTCAAGAGTTTGGGGAATTGGAAAAATGGATGGATCAAAATCTCCAATGGTAAAATTGTAAATTGTTTCACCATTTTTTATTCTGGTATTAATTTCATTCCCTAATTTAACAATTTCACTTCCAATTAATGTTTCGGCAAGTTGTGATAATTTGTAAGACATAAATGACGATGTAAAATAATGACAACTTATTTAAATTTAAATAACTAGTTATTCACTACTTATGAAACTATTTTTATATCGTATTTATTCAATAGTCCTATAACATTATTAGAAGAAAAGGTGGCTTTTTTAATTTTATTGTTATCTGGGTCAATAGAAAAATTATATGATGTACTCAAATCAACCTGCTCTAAATTGGTATTTTCAAATGTTGCATCCAATAAATTACAGTGTTCAATTTTTGATTTTTGCAAATTGGTATTGGTAAAGTCAACATGTATTAAATCACAATTAGAAAATACAAATTGCTTTAAATTCATGTTGTAAAATGATGAATGGTTTAATTTACATTGATTAAAAGAAGCTTCAAACAAAAAAGGATTACAAGCATGAAAATTTAATCCTTGTAATTTACAATCAATGAATTCACAATTCACTATAGAAACATGGTCTAAAATAATATTATTCCATTGACAAGAATAAAATTTACATTCAGTAAATTTAAAATTCAATAAGGTATTAATATTGAAGTTAACAAAATGAAATTCACATGCTTCGTAATCAGCTAAAGGCAATGGATTTGAAGCCACATCAAAACTTTGATATTTCTGACCATCAATAATTAAATCATTCATGTTAAAAAGGTTTAAATCCTATGATTTCTCTTACTTCTTTAATTGTTTTTTGAGCACTTAGTTTTGCTTTCTCTTTGCCAATTTGAACTGCATTAGATATTTTTTTATCATCAGTTAAATATGAATTTATTGAATCGCGGTAAGGGGCTATAAACTGTTCCATATCTTTAGCTAATTGCTTTTTCATGTCACCAAAACGCAAGGTGCCATTGTAATATTCATTCTCAAAAAAAGATACATGTTCGTCTAAAGACACTAATTTCATTAAATCAAATAAATTTTGAACAGCGCTTGGTTTTGCACTTCCTTTTTCACTTGGTTTATCAACAATAGCTGTAACAGATTTCATGATTTTTTTTTCAAGTATTTCTGCCGAATCTGCCATGTAAATGGAGTCCATTTCACCTGCACTTTTACTCATTTTACCACTATCTGTCAAGCCTGGCACTTTCACTAAATCATTTTGAAAATTAAATGCAACAGGTTCTTTAAAATAATCTTGATTGTATAGTCGATTAAATCTATTTCCGAAAGTTCTAGCCATTTCAAGGTGTTGTTCTTGATCCTTTCCTACAGGCACTTTTTCTCCGTGATGCAACAAAATATCGGCAGTCATTAACACTGGATAAGTTAGTAGCCCAGCATTGATATTGTTCGGTTGGCTCTTGATTTTATCTTTAAATGAAGTTACTCTTTCTAACTCACCTAAATAGGCATTCATGTTTAAAAACAAATACAATTCTGATGTTTCTGGCAAGTCACTTTGAATGTACAAGGTACATTTTTCGGGATCAAGTCCTAATCCTAAGTACTCAGCCATGACACGTTTTACCGAATCGTGTAAATCATTTGGAGTAGGATGTGTAGTCAATGAATGGTAATCGGCTATAAAAAAATAACAATCGTATTGGTTTTGCATTTTAAGAAAATTTTTAACTGCTCCAAAATAATTTCCTAAATGTAATTTACCCGTTGGCCTGATTCCACTGACTACTTTTTCCATGACAGTGCAAAGTTAATGTATTTTTGCTTTTTCAGAAAAAACTGAACTGTTTAACCAATGATAATAGTGTCCTTTTTGGTTTAGCAGTTCTTCATTTGTACCATATTCTAAAACATTGCCTTTGTCTAAAAACATGATTTTATCAGCTTTTTTAATGGTTGATAAACGATGTGCTATCACTATACCAGTTCTTTTTTCAAGCAAATAGTTGATTGTTTTTTGAATGATTTTCTCTGTTTCAGTATCTACAGATGATGTTGCTTCATCTAATATAATGACTTTAGGATTGCTTATAATGGTTCTTACTAAACTGATGATTTGCTTTTGTCCCGCAGACAATGTGTTACCTCTTTCCATCACTTTATAATCCAAACCATTGGGTAGCTTTTGAACAAAATCTAGTACTTGAATTTCATCAATTAATTTCAAAACTTGTTCTTTGCTAACATCATTATTCCCTAAATTGATGTTTTCATAAACTGAACCACTGAATAAAAATACATCCTGATTAACTACTGAAATTTGACTTCTTAAACTTTGTTTATCATAGAGAGTGTGTTCTATTCCATCAATTTTTATTTTACCACTTTGTATGGGATATAAATCTGTTATCAAATTGACAATGGTGCTTTTACCTGCTCCTGTTGAACCAATTATTGCTAAGGTTTCTCCATTTTTTAGAGAAAAACTAACATTTTTTAACACTTCTTGTTTATCGTTATAGCTAAAGCATACATCCTTAAATTCTATCTCACCTACTATCGTTTTTTTTGTTGTTCCAGAATTGTTTTCAAGTAGTTCATTGTTTTCTAACAAAGTGAATAAACGTTCAGATGCTACTATTCCCATTTGTATGTTATTAAATCTATCTGCCAATATTCTCACTGGTCTGAAAAACATATTAATGTATAAAATAAAGGCTGTGATTACCCCATAATCAAATTGGTGATTTATCTTTAATCTGTTGGCTGAGTACAATATCAATAATGCTACGGAAATGGAAGTAATGACCTCTAATACTGGAAAAAACACTGAATAATACATTACCGATTTATGGTTTGCAGTATAGTGTTGTTGATTTATTTTTTCAAATTCATTATATACTTTTTTATTTTGATTAAACACCTGAGTTATGTGTATCCCAGTAATTTGTTCTTGAACAAACGAATTCAAATTAGAAACAGCATTCCTCACTTCGTGAAACGATTCTTTCACTTTAATTCTAAACACATGGGATGAATAAAATAAGATAGGTAATACAGACAAAGAAATGAGAGTTAATTTCCAATCAATATATAGCATAAAAAATGAAATGGCGATGATTTGTAATACATCACCAAGTATGGTTATTATTCCTTCAGCAAAAAGCTCTGACACTGTTTCAATATCGCTAACTGTTCTGGTTGTTAATGTCCCTACAGGGGTGTTATCGTAGTATGTTAATCTGTTTTTTAATACATGGTTAAACACTTTCATTCTTAATACCAATATGACTTTTTGGGCAATCCATCCAGTAATGTAGTCGTTAAAAAACTGCAATAATGTTCCTAAAATGATAAGCATTAACAACATCAATGCAATGAATTGCAATCCATCCAATTGATTAGATGCAGCATATTCATTTATTGCTTTTTGAATTAACCACGGTCTGATAGGCGACACCAATGCCAATAACAAAGTAGTGAATACAGCTAACCAAATATAGTGTTTAAAATCTTTGGTAAGAGCAAACACTTTGATTAAAACTTGAAAATTTGATTTTTTTGTTAAAGACATGTTTCAATCAATATTCTATACTCACTAAATACAAACCTGCTGCAGGAACAGAAACTCCTGCGTTATTTCTATTTCTACTTTCTATTATTTCTTTGAATTTTTCAAGGTCAATTTTCCCTTCTCCAAGTTGAGTAAAGGTACCAACTAAGGCTCTTACCATGTTTCTTAAAAACCTATTTGCTGTAATTTCAAACACCAACATATCTTGTTTATAATACCATCGGGCTGCTTTAACATCGCAAGTAAAGTGTTTAACATCGGTGTTTACTTTACTAAAACTTGTAAAATCATTTTCTCCAATGATAAAATCACAAGCTTGATTCATAACATCAACATTTAAAGGGAAATTCCATTTAGTAGCAAGATTTATGTAAAATGGATTTTTTTCGAAATAAATTAAATATTCATAAGTTCTATTGATTGCTGAAAATCTAGCATTAAAATCATTACTAACTCTTTCAATTGTATATGCAGCAATATCATTGGGTAAAATCCCATTTAGATTTCTTAAAAATATTGGCATTAATTCTTGGTCAGTATCAAAATGAACAAAAAACTGTTTGGCATGAACTCCAGTATCAGTCCTTCCACAACCTACAGTTTCAATTTGTTGTCTTGTTATAACACTGATAGCATTGTTTAATACTTCTTGAACTGTTAAGCCATTGGGCTGAATTTGCCAACCTTGATAATTTGTTCCTTTATAAGCAATCTCTAGTTTGTACCTCAAAATGATTATATTTTTTCGTAAACTATTGCTAATCCTTGTCCAACCCCTATACACATGGTAGCAAGTCCATATTTACAATGTTCTCTTTTTTGCATTTCATGAATCAATGTTGTAGAAATTCTAGCACCACTGCAACCTAATGGATGACCTATTGCAATGGCTCCACCATTCACATTGACAATTTCAGGGTTTATATTCAATTCCTGAATACAAGCAATACTTTGACTGGCAAATGCTTCATTCAATTCTACCAATGAAATATCATTTATAGTTAAACCAGCTCTTTTTAATGCTTTTTTACTGGCTTCTACAGGTCCAATACCCATTATTTCTGGGTGAACTCCACTGGCAGCTGAACTTACAACTCTAGCCAATGGTTGTATGTTATTTTCTCTTACAAATTGTTCGGAAGCCAATGCTAAAACACTGGCACCATCATTAACACTGCTTGAATTTCCTGCTGTAACTGTGCCACCTTTTTTGAATGCTGGTTTTAAATTATTGAGGATTTCTATGGAACTTAATCTTGGTTGTTCATCTTGATTAAACAGTTGAACTTCTCCTTTTTTATTTTTCAACTCAATATCAATGATCTCATTTTTAAATTTATTCAATTTGTTTGCTTCACTCCATTTGAATTGTGATTGATAAGCAAATTCATCTTGTTTTTCACGGCTAATTTTCCATTTATCTGCTACATTTTCTGCTGTCTCTCCCATGGTATAAGGATGGTATAAAGCTGATAATGCAGGATTTGTAAAACGCCAACCAATGGTTGTATCATGAATCTCAGGAGCTCTTCCAAAGGCTGTTTCTGATTTTGCCATCACAAATGGTGCTCTGGTCATGCTTTCTACTCCTCCACATAAATACAAATCACCATTGCCATGTGCTATTTCTAAAAAACCGTTCGTAATTGCCTGTAAGCCACTTGCGCACAATCTATTAACTGTATATCCTGCAACTTCAATTGGCAATCCAGCTAGCAACAAAGCCATTCGTGCTACATTTCTATTGTCTTCGCCAGCTTGATTTGCTGCACCAAAAATGACTTCTTCAGTTAAATTAAATTGAATGTTGGGATTTCTTTTTATTATTGCTTTTAAAACATCAGCAGCCAAATCATCTGGTCGAGAATTAGCAAGACTTCCTGCATATTTTCCTATAGCAGTTCTTACGGCATCTATAACATATACATTATTATTCATAATTAAAAATTGAGCAAAAGTAATTCATTTTTACTTAACTAATTCAACTCTATTTATAAATGTCATTATCGTTTCAGTTGATAACTTATCTATGGTTTCCTTTTTTTTATTTTTTTTAATGCAACCAATTAAATTAAAATTATGTCTTATATTTGAACTCCCAAAAAAGGTGTAAATAGTTTATTTGAGACTTAAAAACTTCATATTTTTATTTTTTATTTTTACAATAAAATATACTTGGTCGCAATGCAAACCAAGTTATTCAGGTTTGTTGTGTGTAAATAACCCAATCTCTTTTAAAGGGAACTCACCTACAGCTACATCATATAATTGGAATTTTAACAACGAAGGAACAAACAATACAACTGCTAACCCAGTGTTTCATTTTTCGACTCCTGGTTTTAAAATAGTTACTTATACATGCTTATTGAAAGATGGAACTAGTTGTAGTGGTAATGTCACATTTGAAATAAAAGCTCCACCTATCATCCGTTCCAGAATGCTTACAGATAGTGTTCAGTGTTTTGAAAACAATGTGTTTTGTTTTAGGGATTCAAGTTTATCTGGTGATGGTACTAATTGTATTATTTCAATTAAATATCTATTTAGCGATGGTGAACTAATTTCTAAAATAGGGACTAAAAAAAATCCTGTGAGTTTACCTGCAACTTTTTGTCGCTCCATCATTGACCCTCAAGGCAAAACATTAGATTTAACAATTGAAATTGAGGATTGCAATGGTTGTATTTCAAGGTATAAATACCCAGTAACTTTAAAGGTGGACTATGCTCCTTCAATTAATGCTAAATTAGATTTTATAAATAGCACCAATAACAGGGTTGTTTGCCATGATTCTGCAATTGTTAAATTTTTCAACCAATCTAATGTCAATACCAATTTCATTAAAAGCTTTGAGTGGGATTTTGGGGATGGTTTTAAAAATACTTCAAATTGGGACTCAGTTGTTCATGTTTATAAAATAGGTGATAGTATGAAAAGATCATATTTCCCAAAATTGTCGGTAATTACATTGCAAGGTTGTAAATCTGTTGTTGATTTAAAAGAAGTAAGAATGTTTTATTTTAATCCAAGAATTGTATTAAGCAGAGATTCTATTTGTGTGAATGATACTTTTAAATTTAAACTTTTGCCTGAAGGATTAAATAAAATAATTGAAGAAAAAAATATAATTTGGAATTTTAATCCAGGAAGGGAATATAATTATAGTGGCATTAGAAATTATTCTGATTTGGGTCCAAAATTCATTCAATGTTATATCAATCATGAATGTGGTATATTTAACTTAAATGACACCTTAACAGTCATTGGTCCTTTGTCAAAAATAGAAAAACCATTTATAGAGTTTACTGAAAGATACCAATGTATCATACAAGATTCTGTTCATTTTGATGACAGATCTGAGTTTTATCACAACGATAAAAACTATATTGATGATGATAGTTTATTTAGGAAAATTCCAGGTAATTTAGGGCATTCATTTAAAAATGGATATTCAATTAACAGAAACCCAGTAAACATCAGAAAAAACGATAATGTTATTCGATTATGGGATTTTGGTGATGATTATTGCGAGCCATGCACAACAGATATTTATCAAAATAAAAACCTTGGTATGAATTGTAGATTTTCAAATGAAAAATCACCAGTTCACTGGTACACACCATGGGATAGTATTTATCATTTGAATTATGGCAATAAAACTTTTCAAATAACATTATTTAATACTAAAACAAAAACTTGTGAAAAAAGAAATGTATTCGCCAATGATTCATTTTATATTGTAACAGATACTTTATTAAGATATGGAGATAATATTTATGGTTATAGTGCTAGAGACAGCATTGCTTTTAAATCTGTTAGAAAATTAAAACTATCTAAAGGAATAATTGGGAAAGGGATTTTTGATAGCCCCTACCCTTTAAAAGTTTTTGTACCTGCAAATGACACTTTTTTTATTGACAAAAAAAATGGCTCGAGCTTGCAAAGAATAATTGGACCTAAATATCAACAGATTCAAAAAGGTGAGAGAATTATAGTAAATAGCAACACAGATAATTGTTTTTTTGCTTATAACATTGAAATAAATATTGACACTTTAATTTATATCCCAAATGATAAATTCCATCATTTAATTAAAGTGTTTAAACCAATATTAAATACAAAAGATAGCATTAACGAATCTTTACATAGACAATTGTTTTTTGATAATATACCTAAATGTTTTACAACAACTTTATCTGAAAAAGACATTTATCATGATTTAAAATGTGAAACTTTTTCAAGCACCACTCTAGCTTTACAACCACCTAAAGCTCAAAAATTAAAAGTTTCTAACCATTATTGTTATAATTATTCAAACAAAATACTTGAATTGTCTTTGTCAGAAACTAAACCTGGCTGCACACAATCTTTTGCAAAAATTAATTTTGATTATTTAAAAAATCCATATGGTTGGAAAGTAATAAATAGTAAAGATACTGAAGGAACTGTAAACAGAAATACTTTTACATTGAGCAAATCTCCATACTCTTTTTATGATTTTGAAGGTCCATTTAACGATAATATCTATTTTAATTATAAAGACAGCATGTTCAAAAATGAAAGCATTCAAAATGTCAATATTGGACTAATCATTGGTAATGGCAATGATAATTATTTTTGTGTTGATACTTTTTATTACCCAAATTTTGCGAATTTCCCATTGCTAAAAGCCAATGTAGATATTGTAGGAAGAATAAAAGGAAAAGCTGCTAAAGTATGTCCAAATGAAAATATTTATGCTTATGACCCTGTCAACTATTTAGGAGCTAATAGAATAGCAACCTATTCTAGTTGGGCTTTAGTTGATAAATTTACATACGATACTTTACAAATTATTAAAGAGTATTATCATAAATTAAAAACACATTACAAATACCCTAATAAAATAGTAAATTATACCATCATTGAAAGATATAACATCAAAAATAACCAATACATTTTAACACAAAAAGATACTATTATTACTGCAATTGTTCACAAGGTTAAACCAAAACTTTTGTTTGGCTTTAGAAATGATTTGTTGAGAAACGAAGTGTTAAATGCTGGCTTAAATTACGATGATTACAATGAGTACGATATTTTAGATTTAATTTGGAATGGAGTTGGCATTAAAGGAAATCCTTCAACAGGTAGCAGGGGTTGTGTTGATACAACTGGTATTAGTCAAAATTTGTACATAGATTATGAAATTGATTCTTCAACAATATTATCATTTAGAGATACCTCAACTTTGCCATTAGACACACAAACAATTAATGGCAAACAATATCAATCTTATGTATTTAAAACTTCTAAAAGAGGATTTTATGAAATAGTTAGAAGTGTTGAAAGCAATTACCCAACATATTGTCCAACTGATAGAGCAGTGAATGTTGCTGTAGGGTTTTATGGTGATGTTATATTCAGTGATAGCATACTGTGTAGAGGCAATGTAGTAGAAGCTTTAACTCAATTTAGATATTACAATACAGTAGATACTATGGTTGGACAACTTGATACTTTAGATTATTGGAAAATAAGAGAAGCAGATGCAGGTAAATCAGGGTATGAAGGAAAAACTGTTTGGGATTTTAATAAAGATGATGATGACATAAACAATCCAAGTACCATATTTGGTTCAATGCCATATTCAAAAACTGGTGTAGGTAACCCTACCATGTTTTTAGGAAATGAAGCAGGAGGAATTTATTATCAAAAATCAGGATTGTATCAATTGAGGGTTGCTACTTCAGATTCAAATAAATGTGTAGATACTTTCAAACAAAACTTATATGTATTAGGGCCTAGAGCAGGATTTTTTATTGATTTAAATTCTCCAAATTGTAAAACTATTGTTGAGTTTTTTGATTCTTCAAGTATTTATGATCCTTGTGTAATTAGTGGTCTAGATCCTTGTGATTTCATCAATAAATGGATTATAGATTGGGGCGATAGTAGTCCAATATCTGAATTCAATCAAAATTTACCAAGTCAAATTGGACATGATTATGGGATTAATGGAAAATTTAGAATTAAGTACACCATTGTTACTGTTCAGGGTTGTGTTGATACTGTTTCTCACGAAATATTTATTCCAGGCCCTAGGCCTAAATTTAATCCAATAACTAGAACAACAATTTGTGTAAATGACAGTGTAAAGTTTGATAATCAATCCATACTTCCTACTAGTTCCGCAAAGTGGTTGTGGGATTTTGGTGACAATATCTTTGTTCCACAAAATGACACATTCAACATCACTCATCAATACACAAAAACAGGAGAATTCTACGTTTATTTACATCAAGATGATAGCATACCAAACACAGGAAAATATTGTCAAGAAATATACCCTGATAGCTTGAATAAAATAAAAATTACAGTATTGCCTTATGATAAAACAACACTAAAAGCTGAGCCCGTATTGGTATGTGTAGGTGATTCAGTAAAAATTACAGCAGAGATTAATTCAGTAAATCAATATCAAAACTATTGGTGGAGTTTTAACTCAAATACATATAAAAACAATTTACTCATACAAAAATATCAATTAAATAAAACAGGAAAATTTAAAATTACTTTCCTAGCAGATACCAATGGGTTAAATAAATTATCTTGTCCTAATGCAGACAGCATATTTGTGTATGCAGATAGTGTCATTGCAGATTTTGATATCGATAGCACACTTGAACCCTTTTATTGTTTTAATAATAAATCAAGTTTTGCTGTATCATATAGATGGGGCTTTTTTCATGAAAAAAACATTTTAACTACAGATAAAATATTCGTTGAAAACGAAAAGCAGAATGAACCAGATAGAAGAATTTGTCAGGACTTTAGAGAAAGTGCTGGAGAAAATTGGGTTTGTTTGGAAGCTACAAATGCCAATGGATGTAAAGATACAATTTGTAAGAAAATAACAAACAGATATGAAAGAGGCATTTTGCCACCCAATGTTTTTACACCAGATAAAGAAAACACATTTAATGGAACAGATAAAGATGGTTTAGTTGGAAATAATGTATTTAATATCTATTTAAAAGGTGAAGATTATTATCATTTAAGAATTTATGACCGATGGGGAATCCTTATGTTTGAAAGTCATGATAAAAATTATGACTGGAATGGAAAAGTAAACAATACTGGCGATGAGTGCTCTGATGGAGTATATTATTATATTCTAGAATACAGATATAAACTTAATAAAAAAAATGAACCTATTTTAAATGGTGTAATACATTTAATTAGAA
>CAYVDH010000008.1:0-48265 GCA_964450355.1 uncultured Flavobacteriaceae bacterium | reverse complement strand
TTTATGGTGTCTAAATGCTTAGTTATAATAAAAAATTTTTGAGTTAAATAATCTTTTATGTAAATTTCATTTTCGGTTATTGTTCTTTTATTTATATTGCGTGTAAACTCAGGCAATAGTATTTTTAGATTTTTAGTTTCACTAATTATTTCGCCATTTTTTATTTTAATAATCTTATCAAGAAAAACTGATTTTGAATCGTATTCATCAGAATTATACTCTAAAAATACATCAATATCGCCAATAGAATTTAGAAAAAAATACTTGCCTTTTTTTTCATTTAATATAATTGAATCTTTGATTTTTTTAAACATAGACATGTCAAAGTCATAGATTAAATAATAGTTATTTTTCGTAATTGTCCATTTAACCCATTTTTTATAGCCTGTTTCATATACTTTTCCAGATGAGTCAATAATGTATCTATAGTCATTACTATTGTTTATAGCTAAACAATTTCCATTTACACAAGGATAATCAATTGTATAATCAGATAAATAGCCTGGGTATTGGTCAATAATAAAGGTGTCTTTTACTTTGTCATATTTACCTTTTATAGTTTGAGCAATAACAATATTATCATATAAACATACAAAAACACAAAATACAATTACTCTTTTAAAATAAATTAATGATTTCATAATTTTAATTTTCTAACGAAATTAACATAATTTATTTAAATTCAATACATTTCAAAATAAATTAACAATGAAGTTATAACAAGGTGAAATACTCTAAATTCCTATTCAATTAAATAGTTTTAATTAAAAATGAATTAAAACATTAAAGCCATATAAATGGGTAAAAATCTAAGCGTTATTGAATTACTCAAAATTCTACTTCAAGTTTTCTAAATCATTAATGTCTCTTGGTCTTGCTGATGTTTTTTTTGCTGTTTTTAAATCATTTATATGTATAACTCTTACATGCAATTCTTCATCTTTATAAATGTATGACCTGCTGTATGTTTCATTAAATGAAAGACCCAAAATATTGGTCATAAAATCTATCCTAGAAGGTGGAACTCCAAAACGAAAAACTTCTTTTTCTGAACTTAAAAAATTTTCTAATGTCATATCAAAGATTGGCATTTTAAAAATTAAAAAAGCTTTCAAAATTTTCTCATAATTTTCTTTGGTTTTATTCACCCAAATATCCATGTCACCAGTTGTTCTTGAGTATCCATGAATAATCACCGAATATCCTCCAACAAGAATATATTCTACATTCGCAGTGTTTAAAGCTTCAATAAATTCTTGAAAATCAGTATTGAATAAGTGGCTCATTTTTCTCTGACAAATATTGAAAACACTGTTTTATCCATCCTTGGTGGATTGTTAATGTCATAATTATAAGCAATGCTGTTTAAATAAGCAGCAGCTTCTAATCGTTCTCTAACTGTTTTTGTTTGCCAATACTTATAATCAGTAGGTTCTTCCTCTTTTTTATACATATCAAACACAGTTTTGTCCATTTTCATACTTTTACAAATTTAATAAAAAATAAATTATCTCTAATATGTAATTTATAAATCCAAAAAATAAAACCAACTTAATGTCATTAAAAGGTTTTTTTTATTAATCTGTTACTATTTGTACATTTTTTTAAAATGTTATCTCTTAACTGCTAACTTGAATTAACCAATCGGTAATTTGTTGTTTTAATGAATTATCTAATTTAGTTATTTTAATGTGTTTAAGTGTGTTTCCTTCTCCTTGTAATAAATTATTTGGGTCTTTTAATTTATCTATGTGATAAAAGCCAAGTGTGATGTGATTTTTGGAAAAACGTAAATAAGAAAAATTTTTTATTTGACTAAACACCGGCATGTTCCATTTTATATCTTCCGATGCATTTTTGACATTTAAATGAATTAATTTTCTAATCTCATGGAGTATGATTTGTTGTTCATCTGTAGCATTTTCTATGTAGTTAGTCACTTTGATGTTGTAATTCATATTAAAACAAATAAAATACATGTTTGTAAATAAACAATAGATTATAAAAAGTAAAGTTCGTAATTGGCCTTTATAACTTAATTTTATTTTTTAATTTAAAGTAATTTGTTAAAGATTTTGTCAGAGTTTTTGTTAAAGTTTTTTTGTTGTATATCTCAAAAGGAATGGTAGCAATTAACGTATTCATGAATACCACTTCAATGGAGTAATATCCCGTATTCCATGTACCTAAATCATCACTGCCCCATCCTATATCAATGTAAAAATGATTTAAGTCTAAATTGACATTAAAGAATCTTGTACAAAATCCCTTTAATAAACCTGCAGATGATTTATAATAAAAAAACAATTCACCATTCCAAAGTTCTTTAGAGTTTAATTTATTTAAAAATTCAATCTCAATCCATACATATCTTACAGTTCTAACATCAAATGTTTTAGTGAAATTTCTTTCGTTGTAACTTACATTTTCATCAGGCCCTTCATACAATTTGGCCTGAATGATAGAAAAATAGGGATTAATGTGTTTTGAAAAATAGTGTTGGTTTTCGACATAAAACGTTTGTAAAGCTATTGTTTTGCCTTCCACCTGAGCTTCCCATCGGTATATACCTTTGCCCCAATAAGTTCCTTTTGAAACCACTCCCCATCCTTCTCTGATGTAGGCAATTGGATCTTCTTTTTTAATGATTCTATCGCAATTTAATACGCATATTTGTTCATTGAATTCATCGTAGCAAAGCAGGTCTAACTTCATGTCCCAATCTACTAAATCAAATTTTTTATTGTAAATAGCTAACTCACAATAAACATAGGCTAACTCTTCTTTTTCAAATACTGTTCTGTAATTTTTTGTGTTATTGTATAACCATTCAGTGTTGCAATAAGTTTTAATGCTTTTAAATTTAAAAAAATCGTTTGAAAAATCGATGTCTGTCTGATTATTGCTCACTTGTTAAGGTTTATTAATTTTAAAGTTTTCGCATTGAATTTCCTAATCATAATCATTCCTTTGAAAAAATAAGTTGATTGTAACACATACAAATTTAGTAAAAAAAACTTAATACTATAAATATGAAATAAATGTAGATATTTGTTTAATGAAAGCTGTCATTTTTACACTATTTATTGTCCTAATGGCTTGTGAAAAAAAATGTACACTTTTGCTGCATATAGGAGAAGCTGTTAAAATACCAATTCAATTCAATGGGTATTCAGTATCAGAATTAAACAACTTGTTGGTGATTAGAAAAAGCCATGATAGCAATGTAAAGAACGATACTTTTTTACTTGAAACTTGTTTATGGGGGCATCAAATAAAAAGCAATTCAATTGAAATTACTGATGCAGATATTCACAACAAATTTGGTTATTATGGAAGTTATTTTAATGATTGTGATTTGATTTTTAAAGGACAAATAACTAGAGATACGTTCAAAAACATGGTGATATTAAAATCAAAAGCAAATACAAGTGATAAATGCAATCAAAATGATCCTAACATCAGGGTTGATAAAATTTCATTTGAATACAAAGGTAAAATGATAAACAAAGGTGAATTAGTAAACATGACAAAATAAAAATATGATGAAAAATAAAATTGGAACTAAAGAAAAACCATTAGCGTTAAAAACTCCGCCTTTGACAAGTGATTACACCATGCATGTGGATGAAAAAGACGGCAAAGATGTACTGGTATGTACAGTAGGTAAAACAGTGCTTCTTTACAACATGGATTGTTTAAGAGATTTACATGCTATGTTAAAAAAACATGGTGATTGGATGGAACTAGGCAGCGCAGATGAACAAAAGCCAGCCAAAGAAGGAACAGTAGAAGCTTGGGGTAGATCAGAGTCTAATCCTGTTGGAGGCTGGTATGGATTAAAAAAAGGATTAAGAGGAAGATTTGGCATGTATGTTCCTCCATTGATGGAGGCTTTGGGAATGGCAGAACTGACCCATGATCCAAAAGGAAATAAAATGAGAGCTATATAATTAGCCAAAAAAAGTGTTTTAATTTCAATTAGAACTTTTTTTTTATGTCAAATTAATCCCTCCGTTAATGCTCTGGCGTAAGCAAGCGTAAGTGATGGAAGCGGCTACCCCGCAGTGAAGTTTTGATTGAAGGCAGGAACGAGGAGTAATAGCGAACAGAACGACCCGATAGGGATACGCCCTAATTGATTTTATTGATTTTAAAAGTTGTTGTTTTATTTAAGCTTTCTATTTTAATGAAATATACTCCGTTTTCGTATTCAGTAATATTTATTTCCGCCTTGTTTTTACTTGTTAAATTAAAAGTTTTGATTTCTTTGCCTACGCAATTGTATAATACTGCTTTGAAAAGTAGGCTATTTATTGCTTCTATTTGTATAATGCCATTGTTGGGATTTGGGTATAAATGAATCATCCCATCTGTGATTAATTTCTCATTAATTTTTAGATTATTAACTACAACACAATTGGATGTATCTATGCAATTATTTTTATTGATAATGACTGCATATCGTCCGTTTACTAATGGTTTAAATTCTTTGTTATTAGCATTTAATATCGCTGTTTTAGTTTCACAATTATACCATTGGTAGGTACAATTATCTTCTAAAGACACCAATTCGGAGTTGTTGTATGTGATAGTAAGGTTAGGTTTTGTAATATTAACAATACAAGTGATAAGACTGTCGCAATTTCTATAATTTTTAATCGTAACCTTATAAATTCCTGAGGTATCTACAATGATGCCATTAGGTAATTGGTAATTAAAACAAGTTGCAATGTTAAGTTGACTATTAGACTTTAAAACCTTTAAATTAAAATGTATAGTGCTGTCACAATTTAAATAATTAGGGATTGTTACGGCATAATTTCCACTGGTTTTGTACACAGTGCCATTGGCTGCAATAAAGGTATCGCATGTAGTATATTCATGAAAACTTGATGAATTTTTTACCTTTAAATTCAAGGTAATGACACTATCACAACCTAGATAATTGGAAATACGATAAATGTACACCCCTGAACTATCTAATGATTCGCCTAGAGGATCAGTATAATATTGGCAAACTTCTGCATTTAAAGTTGAAGAACTGGATTTTCGAATGGTTAAATGAATGGTTAAAATGCTATCGCATCCTAAGTTTGAAATTAAAGTATCATTAAAAATACTGGATACTGTAACATATCGTTTACCACTATAAAGCTTAAAAGTATCGCAAGTGGAGATATGAATAGTATCTCTGTAAGGAATACAAGTTTTAATTAAACCACTCATAGGTTTGCTGCCATTTTCAATATTAAAATGATGTTTAGCTGATAGTTTTTGATTGCTTAATTGATACTCGAATACTGAACCTACTCCATTTTTACCTCCTAAAAAACAAGTGCCACTTATGGTTTTATTTTGTAAATTCAATAGTTCGCCTGTAGGCTGAATTCCAATGCTGTCCTCAAAATGTTGCAATATGGTTAAACTTGAATTCTGTAAATTGAACTCATACAATACTCCATCATTATTATTTCCTCCAAAACGTGTGGTACCATATAATTTTTTATCGATTTCAATTAAAGAAGACTGAGGATAGCTGCCATTTCCAAATCCATTAAAATCTATCAATTTTTCGAATGACAAAGTGGAGGGATTAAATTTAAATAAAACACCTAATTCATTTTGTCCGCCACTAAAAGTAGTGCCATAAAAAACATTATCAGAAGCTAAAAACAGTGAATTAAGTGGATTGCTTCCTGAAAAAGTATCGTCAAAATCTAAAACCTTTTGAATTGTATTTTGATTGACATTGTATTTGTATATAACTCCATAATCATCTATCCCTCCAATTGAGGTCATGCCAAACAAGATACTGTCATTAAAAATGCTCAATTTTGAATACGGATTTTTACCTAAATTCAATCCATCAAAGTCAATTTTTTTAGTAAAAACTGAATCTTTAGGATTGTATTCAAATAAGGTTCCACTATTTTGACTCCCCCCATTTAAAGCTACTCCATAAAATTTATTATTGGAGGTTTCAGTCATTTGACATTGAGGATTTGCCCCATCTGTAATGGAATTAAAATCATGAAGTTTATTGTATTTTTGTTGTTCTAAATTCAATTGATAGATAGTGCCTGAATTATTATTTCCACCGTTTCTGCTAGTTCCATACAATTCGTAATTCATAGAAAACTCACTTAAATTACTCAAAGGAAAACCGCCATTTGGTATGATATTCAAATCTATTCTTTTGGTCATTGTTTTATTCAAAGTATCCCATTCGAACAACACCCCGAAACTGGTTTGACCTCCTCTATTGGTTAGCCCATATAAATTTCCATTGCTGTGTTTTATTAATGAACCTTGAGGATTTCTGCCATTTAAAGAATTTGAAAATGAATGCAATATTTGATAAGATTTAAGATGATTGTTCCATTCAAAAAGAGTACCTCCATTGTTAGAACCACCTTGGATGGTAGTTCCCAAAAATCTGCCATTTGATAATTCTATTAAATTACCATAAGGATTTTGCCCAGTTCCTAATGAAGAGCTAAAACTAAAAATACCTTTTAAAGAATCATTTTGTAGATTGTATTCAAAAATGCTTCCATTGTTGTTAGCTCCACCTAAAAATGTCATTCCATAAAAATTTCCATTTTGTGCTTGCAATAAATTTCCATAAGGGTTAGAACCTGTGATACTTGAGTTAAAATCTTTTTTCTTTTTAAAACTATCATTTTGAGGGTTGAATTCAAAAATAATTCCTTGTCCAAAAGTACCTCCTTGGTAGGTCATGCCATACAATTTATTGTTATTAGCTAAAATTAAACTACCAAAGGGATTTTGACCATTTGTGCCATTAAAATCAATTATTTTGGTGAAAGAATCATTTTGGGTATTGTAAGAAAACAAAACGCCTAAATTACTAGCTCCTCCTTGATAAGTTATGCCATAAAGTTTTTGATTGAATTGGCATAAATTACCAAATGGTGCGCTGCCATTTGAAGACGATAAATCGTGTTTTTTAGTTAAACTATTCGTTGTTGGATTGAAAACAAATAGTGTCCCAGCATTATTTTTACCACCAACACTGCACATCCCCCATAGGTTTCCATCGGAAGTTTTTATTAACGACCCTCTAGGTTCAGCACCAATATCTGATTTATTAAAATGTATCCAAGTAGTATAAACTTTAGTTTGAGTATGATAACTAAATAATACACCTTGGTCAAATTTACCTCCTTTGGATGTTAAACCATATAATAAACCATTATTAGCCTCCACTAAAGTAGTGTATATAGGATTGCTTCCTGATATACCGCTAAAACTGTGTGTGGTATTAAAATTTTGATAATTTATATCCTGATTAAAAATTGTACCAAAAGCAGAACCACCCTCGGATGTTGTTCCTAAAATTAAGGGTTGGGCCTTAACTTGTAAACCAAGTAATAAAAAACATATAAAAATTAAATATTTTAGCTTCATTTTAATTTATTTGGAGCGAATATAATCACATTAAACAATCATTAAAAATATAATAAAAAAGTACACAATAAAATTCATTACAAAAGTACTTAAAAACAGGGTTTACAATAGAATTATTTTTTGGTAAATTTGATAAACAAAAAAGGCAGTAAAATGAATTACTGCCTTTAATTTCAAATTAACATGATTACTACAAGGCTTTTATTACGTCTTCTAATTGTTGGTTGGTACATGGTATCAATGGCACTGAACTAAAATCTGCTAATGTATTGTCAACTAATGTTATCTCTAATACTGCATAAGCTAAATCATCTTCTCCACTTCCGGTTTTTTTGTACACCAATACTTTGAGTGTTTCCCCTAAAGGTAATTGGTAACCTGTTGACATCATATCCTCTGCAGTAATCCAATTACACCAAGCACAGCAATTGTAATTTTTAAATAACAACAAGGCAGTGCTGTTAGAATCTTTACATCCATTTGGCAATTTAATTCTGAATTTATTGATGATAGTGCTGAATTTCCAAGCCTCTCTGTCTATATTGCAATAGCCAAATTTAAAATAATCAAAGTATCCAAAATAACTTTGTCTAGCTCCTCCACCGCCACCTTGTGCGCTGTCTTTTACTTTTTCAATAACCACTGAATCTACTTTTTCCCAATCTACTTTGTTTAAACTGCTGTCGTTGGCTACTCCATTCCAAAAATCCATAGGATTGTTGCCATTGTCAGCTTGTGGCACCATCATTTGAAAACCTACATTGTTTTTTAAATGCAACTCTTCACCATTTTGTTTTGCCATGATGTAAAACATACCGCCAGACTCTAATAATTGATTACCAGAAGTGACAGTTACTCCTGAAAAAAGCATGTCTGCTTTGTTCATGAATTCTTTTAATTCGATTGTAACATTGCCAGTTACTGGGTTGTTGTTTTTATCTAACAATGCATTGGCAGGAAAATAAAATTTACAACCTTTTACTCCTGTAATCCATCCTCCATTTGTAGCTACTAGGTTGAAAGTTTGTAGAGCTGGGGCTGCAGAAGTAAATGTACCTAATACATTTAACTTGCTTACATTGGTATTGTTTGTAGGATTTTGAACAATCACCGTTGTTCTGTCTTTTTTACACGATTGAAATGTGAAAACACATAAAATAATGAAAATTCCGATTGATAAAATTTTTCTGTTCATATATTGATTTTTTTTTGGTTTATTAGTGATTTAAAATGAATTGGGGCATTTATTGTAATTTCGTTTTTTAGTTTTTACGGATTTAATTCCTAAAATAAATCCTATAAATAATTGGTTGTTTTGGGTGTCATAGATGAGTTGTTTTTTATTGTTCATTCTCATTCCTACAAAGGGCTGAAATACCAAAGAACTTGTGCTGTATATTTTTGCTCCAATTCCCATTTGTGTTTGAATTCGATTAGTAGGCCAGTATGAATTTGCTATCACATCATTGATGTAATTTTCCTCTCCCCACCTGCGGTATAAATACTGTATTCCACCAAATGCAAATACCTTAGTGTTGTATGCTTTTGGGTTAATTATGTAATTTAAATTGGCATTGAATTGAGTAAATCTAATGTCTGCAGATACCATTTCTACATTGGCTATTTTGTATCCAACATCGTATTTGGCTCTTGAAAGCAATAAAGAAAAATCCATGAAAAATCGTTTTCCTAATGATTGTGAAATGTATGCTCCAACTGCTGGCATAGGATTGGCTTGAATTTCATTTTTAATGACAGACTCCGATTGAAAATTTGTTTTGAATTTATTGAATTCTAATTTTGTAATTAAACCATAAGTAAACTCGGATTGAGCATTTACTTGTACAATAAACAATAAATAGAATATGATTAAAATGAAATTTCTCATGTTTAATTGGTTAGATGTTATGTTTGGAATTAAATGTGACATGAAAATTTAAAATTTAATATAAAGCATTGATTTGTTGATAAATAAAAACATAAAATACATGAAGCGATTTTTTAATTTTGTCTTGATTACTATGAGAAATAAATACATCTTATACTTTATTTTTTATTCATTTGCTTACTATTCTTGTAAAAAAGAACGAAGTTGAACTTAAAAAAAGGTATGCTCACAGCAATCAAAACCCATCATTTTTTATGCAATACATTGCTCAATAAATGAAAATTTGCTAAGTAATTACCGAATTTTAAAAATTTGCTACCGAATATTAAATCCCATTTAAATTTAACTGATATCACACATAAAATTGCAGTAAGATGCGATTTTATGGTTTACATACAAGTCATTATTTATTTTTAATTGTATTTTTTATTCAAGCGAGTTTCTCATTGAATGCACAGGTACAAGAAGATTTTAATGACAGTAATTTACTTAAAAACCCTGAATGGGTGGGTCAATTGAATTCATTTAAAAATGTAAATTTAGAATTGCAAAGCAATAACACTGTTGCAAACAGTACTTATTATCTCAGCACCAAATCTACTTTCGCAACAAATGGTATTTGGACTATTAAAACCAAATTAACATTCAATACTTCTTCTTTAAATTATGTAGATTTTATCATCATGTCTGATTCCAGTCAATCTACTTTAATGAAAAATGGATATTTTGTTAGATTAGGGGGTACTACAGACGAAATATCCCTTTATAAACTATTAAATGGAGTAGAAAGCAAACTCATAGATGGTGCAGATAATGTGTTAAATACATCAAACAATGTATGGACAATAAAAATAGAACGGAGCAAAGATTATGAATTTAAATTGAGTAGAACTAATTCGTCTAACATCGAAATTACAGAAGGAATTGCTGTTGATAGCAGCATTAGAAAATCAGACTATTTAGGAATTAAAATCAAACAAAGCACATCTTCTTTTTTTGGCAAACATTTTTTTGATGATTTATATGTTGGACCAAAAATTAGAGACACCATAGCACCAAAAATTGATTCATTTCAATTTTTAAATGATTCACAAATACTCATTGCTTTCAATGAATCCATGGACTCATTGAACATGATGAATAAAAGCCATTACACCATTACTCCTAATGCTTCTCCTGATTCAATCTTATACCTGACAAACAAGAAATTAATGCTTCATATTTATGGACATCTTCCATACAATAAAAATTTCAAATTCATTGTTACAGGATTAACTGATAGTGTTGGTAATTCAATGGATACATTTATAAAAGATTTTTATTTATCAAGACCAGATATTCCACTCAAAGGAGATTTAATCATTTCAGAAATCATGGCAGACCCTGAACCATCAGCAGGATTGGCTGAAAAAGAGTATGTTGAAATTTGGAATGTATCCAACAAATACTTGTCACTGAATACATGTTATTTGCACGATGACAATGAAGTAAAAAAATTACCAAACATTGTTTTAGCACCAGATTCATTTTTTGTTTTATATTCAGCGCCATCCTTACTCAATACAGAACATACCATTTGGCTATCTGAAAATAAAACTAATCTACTGCATGTGGTTTCATATTCAGACCAATGGTATAAAAATTCATTTAAAAAAAATGGTGGTTTCAGTTTGGAGTTGATAGATAAAACTAAACTGTGTTTATTGTCTGAAAATTGGAAAGCAAGCATTCACCCTGATGGCGGCACACCAGGGAGTTTAAACAGTGTTAATGGCGAAGTAAATACTGAACATTTATCATTAAATATTACCAATGTAAGCACTGAAAAAGACTCGTTAATTTTGCTTGAATTCAATTACCCTATAGACTCATTAGCATTCTCAAAAACTGTCCTAAAAATTAATGAAGATACAATTGTATTTCATATTAAAAATAGTTCATTGAATCAACAAATACTCACCATCAAAACCAGTAATAAGGCTGATTATCAAAAAATATTGAAATATAAACTAAGTGCCTTCAATCATTGTTTGAATAATAACAAAGAGTTTGAATTTGAATTGCAATGGCCATCACCAACTCAAAAAAACAGCATCATTTTCAACGAACTATTATTTAATCCAAATTCGCAAGGAGTTGATTTCATTGAACTGTATAATCCTACTGATTTAGCTTATGATTTTAGCGAATTGTATTTTGCTAAGTTCGATTTAAAAAATAATTACACTTATTTAGAAAAAATAAGTTCAAAAAAAATGATATTAAAACCTCAACAATACGCTTTGATATCCAGTAATTGTGAAAAGATATGCGAGATATACAACTGTAAAAACGAGCAATCCTTGATGATAAATATGCTTAATTTCCCTTCGTTAGATGACAAAGAAGACGCCATTGTGCTTATCAATAAAAAAGAAATTACACTAGATAGTATTGCATACTCTAAAACATGGCACAATGCCTTATTAGACGATGAAAATGGTGTGAGTTTAGAACGCATTAATTTCAGAAACAAAACCCAAGATAAAACCAATTGGTACAGTGCTTCTTCAACAGAAAATTTTGCAACACCGGGCTACAAAAATTCTCAATACATGGAGTATCACGAACAAGACAATTATTTTACATTAATCAATAAAACTGTATCTCCTGATTCAGATGGATTTGAAGATGAATTAAAAATCCAATACCAAATGCCTGATCATGGGTACATGTGCAACATTCAAATTTACAATGAGAATGGATATTTAGTTAAATCACTTTATAACAACGAATCATTATCTACCGGAGGTTATATTTATTGGGACGGAACAGATGATAATCAATCGAATTTAAACATGGGAATTTACATCATTACCATTCATTGTTTTAATGAAAAAGGCGATATTATCAAAAAAAAATTACCCTGTGTAGTCGCTTACAAATTTTAAATATTAACGCGTTCAAATTCACCAATTGTTTGAATATCCAATACGGTAATGCCGTCTTCATTGATGTAAAATGGCCTTTTAAACTTAGCCCCATACACTATTTCTTCTCCTAAATAACTGCTTCGAGCGTGAACAGTTTGGGCAAATGTATCATCGTATGCAGATATTAAGATATACAATTCACATTCTTTCTCAATGAAATCTTTTTCGGTCATTTTGTCAAGCATGCTATCTTTTTCTATATAGCTCACTATAGTCCACGAAAGCACTAGCATATTTATTTTTTCAATATCTACTGTGAGAGTTTCAAATTTCCTTATTGGATTACCTTGTTCATTTTTTTCAATCCAACTGAAATTGATTTTAGCACTTGCTTCCACTAAATTACCTTTCTTACCATTGGCCACCATAAACATCAGAGCTTTATTATCCCTAAAAGGAGCGACAATGGCATTAGAAGAAAATATTAAGTGAGACTTGGGTTTACTAAATCGTCCATACAATGTACCTGTGCACAGAGCAATGGTCATGATGCCTAAAAAAGCTTCGATGCTTGCAATGGTGTTAGTTAATATGCCTGTTGGAGATAAATTACCGTACCCTACTGTTGTAAATGTTTGTACACTAAAGAAAAAGCATTGCCAATATTTTTCAGCACTGGTGCCATTAATTCCTGATAAATGCTCTGGACCAATTAGATAATATAACCACCCAAAAAACAAATTTAAAACGACATAAAAAGTAAAAACACTTAACCAATAATGAGTCCAATTGATGTTTTGAATCCAACTAAAAAGTTTGAATTCCTTAAAAAAACTGTTTTTTCGTATGATATTAAAACTCCCATCTTGATTAATTGTTCTTGATTTTTTATTACTAAGTTGACTCTCAATTCCTAAATTATCTTTTTGAGTTTTCTTTGACATGTTTAAAAAATTCAAAATTAATATATATATTTGAATTGTAATACAATAACTCGGTGCAACTATTTTTAATGAATAGGTGTCTTAAAAAAAAATGAAAAAAATAAAAATACTACCTTTTACATTCTTCATTATTTTTTCATTTTTTTACAGTGAATTAAAGGCTTCGCATGTATTAGGTGGCGATGTTTCTTATAGACATTTAGGAAATAAAAAATATGAACTTAAATTTGTGGTTTACAGAGATTGTAGAGGAATTGCTTTTAATAATCCAACCATTTCTGCAACAGGAGGTAATTATTCTTATTACCTAACTTATACGAGAGTATCAATAGAGGATATTACATTCAAATGCCAAGATTCTACAAGAAATCCATGTAGTCCTTCAAACACGGTTCAAAGTAAAGGGATTGAAAAACACACCTATCTTGACACCATTGATTTTGATGTTAGCCCATACACTAATTTAGTCAATAACAATTGTCAAGTCATGTTTACGATGGAACAATGTTGCAGAAATGGGGCAATTACTACGTTTTCTCCGGGCAATTTCTATGTGGAAGCCATGATCAATGTCTGCAATTCTAATTATGTGAATTCATCACCTCAGTATTATAGCAATAACAATGTTTTTACATTCTGTAACAAAGCTCAATCTCAAAATTATGGGGGAATTGACAACATAGATAATGATTCTATAGTGTATAAATTAGAAAGACCTAAAAATGCACCTAACTCTTATGATCCATATAGTTCTCCCTTTTCAAGCGGTGTTCCATTAACTCCCTATTGCCCTCCAAATATAGGTACTACTAATTGCAAACCATTGCCCAATGCTAAGCCACCAAGAGGATTTTATTTTGAATCTAACACAGGAAATATCATTTATACCCCTGTTAGTTGTGATGAATACAGTGTCATTAATATGTTAAGTTACGAATATAGAAAGTACAACGATTCATGGCTTTTGGTAGGATTTTCTGCAAGAGATATTGGTGTCATCGTAGTTGACAATAACAATGCTATGACACCAGAAGTTAAATATTCAACAACTAATTTTAATTTCAAAACAAGAGAAAAAAAATGTTTTGATATTACTACTCTTGATTCTAATTATACGGGCAAAGACAAATCCAACAACACTGAAATTAATTTACTATATGCTCCCAAAGGCTCTAGTTTTTCTTACCTTGATTCCAGTACAATCAATAAATCTGCAAGATTTTGCTGGACACCTCATGATACAGATTATTTAAGCATTAATCAAGACATTAAATATGTGCCCGTTCTTATAGAAGTAAAAGACAGACATTGTTATAGCAATGCTCAATACTTAAAATTGATAAATTTAAGAGTACTACCACCAGATTCCATTGGAAAAGTTAAAATCAACACCTACGTTGATAAAAACAATAACAAAAACTACGACAATTCAGATTCTCTTGTCAATGTAAAATTAAAAATTAATCAGAATTCAAATGCTTATTACAGACAATCTAATGGAAAATTTGAAGAAAATTACCGATATGGAAATTACACCATTGGAATAGCAAATCAACCATACATTAGTACAAAATCTAACGACACTAATTTAAGGGTTATTATGGATAGCATACATCAGTTAAATTTATTTTTAAAATACAACAAAGGCATTTACGGTCGTATATTTCATGATAAAAATTCAAATTGCATGTATGATTCGGGAGATGTTCCTTTATCCAATTATGTAGTATATACAGATACAGGAAATTATACAGGTATTTCTGATGCCTTTGGTATGTATTATATCTATGCTCCAGCTGGCACTTATTCCATTTATTGTTCAATGGATACCATTAAAAATAAACTAAATTGTAGTTCGAAACAATTCATTGGTGTAGTACTTCCTGTAGATTCTGCTTACTTTAACAATGACATACCAATATCATTAAATTATCAATTTAAAGACCTATCTACATACATTGAACTACAATCAATGCGAAGAGGTTCTGTAGGTGCAATTAAAATAAATTGTAATAACAATGGCTACACAACCATGCGTAATTTTAAATTAATTATTCCTGACATTAAAAAGTATAGTTTTACATACAACAATGGAAATAACACTTACCAAGGTGATACCGCTGTGTTTACAATAGATTCCATCAAACCATTTTCAACATACAGTATTTATGGTGGTGTTTATGCTGACCCTAATATTAAGTTTCCAAATTGGAAAATGTGCATTAAGGTTTATACAGATACACTCATTATGAAGTCCGATTCAAATCATTCTAACAACTTATTTAAAACTTGTGTTGACATTACTAGACCATATGACCCAAATGACAAAAGGATAACTAATGATTCGATAAAAACAACAATAGATAAAGAAATTCGTTATAAAATTAGATTTCAAAACAAAGGAAATGATACTGCAGTAAGAGTGATGGTTATTGATACTATCAATACTGCATTTTTAGACCTAACTAAATTTAAATTAATTAACAGCCAATATCCTTGTTCTGTTAGTTTCAAAGACAATTTAATCTATTTTATTTTTGACAATATTTATTTACCATATGAATCTAAATCAAATGAAAAAAGCATTGGTGAATTTGAATTTTCTTTGGGATTAAAAAATGGATTTAAACAGGAAACATCTTTTGAAAACTCTGCAGCCATCTATTTTGATTTTGAAGATCCAGTGATTACAAAAATAAGTATAGCAAGCATTGTTAGTCCTCTTGAAATAGTCAACTTAAAATATACAAACTCATGTATCAATGCTAAAAACAACCTTTCTTATAAAAGCAATATAGCTTTAGAAAAGGACAATATATTGACTTTAGAATTATCTGATAGCAATGGCAATTTTGAGAATTCAATGGTGTTAAAGAAAATAAATAAAAACGATGATACTGGTAGTATCGAGTTTGATTTTCCTAACAGCATTAAAGATGGGCAGTATTTAATCAGATTAAAATCAAGTAAACCCGAAAGTGTCAGTATTCCTCAGAATGGAATAGTTGGAATAAATTTATTTAAAATACCAAAAGTAAAATTAAGCACCAATTTAATCGATGATAAAATATGTGAATATGACAGTTTAAAATTCAAATTAGATAATGTTAATTATTTATATAAAATAGTTAAGAACAACAATTATTCAAGTGGTTATACATCCAATACAGAATACAGTTACATTGTAAATTTACTTGACCAATTTAAAATCATAATAAACGACTTAAACATTACAATAGATTGTTATGACACCATATCTATCCCTTTTGAAGTAAAAGAACTGCCAAAAGTAAAATTATCCATTGCAAATAGAAAGTTAGAATATTGTGAAAATGAAGAGATAACCATTCGAGCAACTGGAGCAAATATTTACACCTATTTTAAAGATGAAATACCATGGATAAATCAATCAACAATGGATTCTGTAACTTATTCCTTAAATCAAAATACAAGTTTTAAAATTAAAGGTGTAGATTCCAATCTTTGCTCGAATACTACCGATACTTTATTTATTAAAGTAAATCCTATGCCTAATTCAAGCATATCTGTAACTCCTAATCCGTCATGTTATGGAGATAGTATATTTATTCATTTAGATAATAGATATGTACATAATGTATTCGTTGAAAAAAGCATTTACAGACAAAATTTTGTTGGTGAAAAGTTGCATTTAAATCCTGTAGTCAATGGTTCTAACATTTCCGCAGAAACTATTGATACAAACAAATGTAAACAGATTACAAATAAAATTACAATCGTATCTAACGATAAACCAGAGAAGCCAAAAATTCTTGTTTCTGACAACAATTTATTAATAAACACCAACTTGTCAATCAAATGGTATCACAATGGCAATTTACTTAATTCAAATTTAAATTACATAAATAATGCCTTAAGTGGAACTTATTGGGCTACTATTAGCAATTCTGATGGTTGTCATGAAACATCAGACACTGTTTATTTTCAAAACACTGACATCAATGAATTATACTCCAACCTTAATTTAACAATATTTCCTAATCCTAGTAACAATGAAATTACCATTGAATTTAACAAAGAAAATAATTGCAATGTAAACATCATAGATGTAAGTGGACGAGAGATATTTACAACAATAAACAAAGGAAATAAGCAATTAAAAATAGATGTTAGCAGTTTATCTAAAGGTATTTATACCGTTCAAATAATGGAGAACAATTCAGGAATTAGCTATTATAAACTAATCATTAATTAAATAAAGTAGTTATTCTACCGTTACACTTTTTGCAAGGTTTCTTGGTTGATCCACATTACAACCTCTCATTACAGCTATGTGATAACTCAACAATTGCAATGGAATGGTAGATAATAGTGGTGTCAACATTTCATCGCAATCTGGAATTTCAATGACGTGATCTGCCATGGCTTTCACTTTGGTATCTCCTTCAGTAACTATGGCTATAATTTTGCCTTTACGAGCTTTTACTTCTTGAATGTTGCTCATTACTTTCTCGTACATGCCTCTCTTAGGAGCAATTACTACCACTGGCATTTCTTCATCAATTAATGCAATTGGTCCGTGTTTCATCTCTGCTGCTGGATAACCTTCGGCATGGATGTATGAAATTTCTTTTAATTTAAGCGCTCCTTCTAGTGCAACAGGAAAATTAACCCCACGACCTAAGTATAAGAAGTTTTTAGAATCTTTATAAATCTCAGCTATTTTAATCACTAAATCATTGCTCAATAATGCTTTTTCTACAAGATGTGGTATTGATTCAATTTCACTTAAAATTAATCTTAATTTTTCTTGTGAGATGGTACCTCGTATTTGAGCAACTGCTAATGCCATCAAAGTTAGCACAGATACTTGAGCTGTAAATGCCTTTGTACTTGCCACTCCAATTTCAGGTCCAGCGTGGGTGTATGCTCCAGCATGACTCATACGAGGGATAGATGAACCTACTACATTACAAACACCAAATACAGTTGCACCTTTTTCTTTGGCAAGTTCAATGGCTGCTAAAGTATCTGCTGTTTCACCACTTTGTGATATGGCTATCACTAAATCATCAGGATATATCACTGGATTCCTGTATCTGAATTCTGATGCGTATTCAACTTCAACAGGAATTCTTGCAAATTCTTCAAATAAATATTCGCCTACTAATCCAGCATGCCAACTAGTACCGCAACCAATAAGCAATAATCTTTTAACATTCCTTAATTTATCCTCGTATTCTTGAATACTGCGCATGGCAAATTTGCCAGAACTTGAATCTATTCTTCCTCTTATGCTATCTAAAATGGATTTAGGTTGTTCATATATTTCTTTGAGCATAAAATGAGGGTATCCCCCTTTTTCTATTTCTTCTAAATTGATTTCAAGTTTTTGAATAAAAGGTGTTTTAGTGACATTCTCAATGGTTTTTATGGATAGTTTACCATTTTTAACTATGGCTATTTCACCATCGTTTAAGTATGTAACATCACGAGTATATTCAACAATTGGAGTAGCATCGCTGGCAAGAAAATATTCACCTTCTTCTTCACCAATACCCACTACCAATGGACTTCCTTTACGAGCAGCAATAAGCTTTGCAGGCTCATTTTTAACTAAAATAACAATGGCATATGCTCCTATTACTTGGTTTAATGCGATTCTTACAGCTTCATCTATGTCTATCTTTTCATTCAATTGAATGTCTTCTATCAAATGAATTAACACTTCTGTATCAGTTTCACTACTAAATGTATGTCCTCTCTTGATTAATTCTTCTTTAATTGTCGCATAATTTTCGATGATTCCATTGTGAATTACAGCTAAATTTCCACTTTGAGATACATGTGGATGAGCATTTTCATTGTTTGGTTCACCATGTGTTGCCCATCTGGTATGCCCCATTCCTAAATTTCCCTCAATATCCTTTCCAATCAATTCTTCTTCAAGATCAGATACTTTTCCCTTTGTTTTATAAATATTTAAGTCCGAGTTAATCAATGCTATACCAGCACTGTCATAACCTCTATACTCTAATCTTTTTAACCCTTTGATTACAATTGGACAGGCTTTTTTATTGCCAATATAGGCTACAATTCCACACATAATTTATGAATATTTATATGCAAAAGTATCACTTTTTTTGTTCTCTGATATGCAATTTTATCAATAGGCTTATTTTTAAAACCAATTTTTAAGCCATTCAAGGGGGGTAAAAAAATAAGTTTTTTAAAAAATTAATTATATTCGTTTTAATTTGCACTAAGATTTTATAATTTACCTTAACAAATAATACTGAAAATTAAATGAGTAAAATTAATGCAGCCATTACAGCCATTGGTGGTTTTGTCCCTTCTAATAAATTAACCAACCACGATTTAGAAAAAATGGTGGATACCAATGACGAATGGATAACCTCTAGAACTGGTATTAAAGAGAGAAGAATTTTGAATGAGCCAGGAAAAGCTACCTCGGACATGTGTGTTGAAGCAATCAATGAAATATTAAGAAAGAAAAACATGAGTGCTGAGGAAATTGATTTGGTGATTGTTGGTACCATTACTGGCGATCTTGTTTTTCCATCTTGTGCTAATATTGTATGCGACAAAATTGGAGCTAAAAACGCTTGGGGATTTGATTTAGCTGCCGCATGTTCTGGTTTTTTATATGCCTTAGATACTGGTGCAAAATTCATTGAAACAGGCAAGCATAAAAAAGTAATTGTTTGTGGTTTTGATAAAATGAGTGCTATCATAGATTACACCGATAGAAATACTTGCATTATTTTTGGTGATGGAGGCGGTGCAGTATTACTCGAACCAAATACGGAGGGTTATGGCATCATTGATTCCATACTAAAATCAGATGGCAGTGGCAGAGAATTTTTACATCAAAAAGCTGGTGGTTCATTAAAACCACCTACCCACGAAACCATAGATGCTAGGGAACACTATGTGTATCAAGAGGGCAAAACAGTGTTTAAATACGCTACTACAAACATGGCTGATGTTTCCACAAAAATCATGGAAAGAAATGGTTTAACACCTGAAACAGTTACATACCTTTTAGCTCACCAAGCCAATAAAAGAATCATAGATTACACAGCAGAGAAAATGGGTTTACCTGCTGAAAAAGTATTGATGAATATTGAGAAATATGGTAATACTACCAGTGGTACCTTGCCATTGTTGTTCTGGGATTTTGAAAAATTATTTAAAAAAGGAGATAATTTAATCTTAGCTACTTTTGGTGGTGGTTTCACTTGGGGCAGCATTTATATAAAATGGGCATATTAACCCGCCCAATTTTCTCTGTCTAAACTTCTGTATTGAATTGCTTCTGCTAAATGTTCTATCTTTATATCCTCACTGTTTGCTAAATCTGCAATTGTTCTACTTACTTTAAGTATTCTGTCGTAAGCTCTGGCACTTAAATTCAATTTTTGCATGGCTGTTTTTAGCAATTGTGTACCAGCCTCAGATATGGCACATATGTCTTTCACTTGATTGCTCGGCATTTGGGCATTGCAATAAATTCCCTTTTTATCAGAATACCTATTGGATTGAATTTCTCGGGCTTTTAATACCCTTGCTCTTACATCATCACTTTTTTCATTGTTTCTTTTTCTGCTTGCTAATTCTTCAAAACTCACAGGAGTAACTTCAATATGGATATCTATTCTATCTAACAAAGGCCCACTTATTTTACTTAAATACCTTTGAACAATTCCTGGACCACATACACAATCTTTTTCAGGGTGATTAAAATATCCACACGGACATGGGTTCATGCTTGCTACCAACATGAAACTCGCAGGATAATCAACACTAAATTTAGCTCTTGATATATTTACTTTCCTTTCTTCCAATGGCTGACGCATCACTTCTAAAACTGTTCTTTTGAATTCAGGTAATTCATCTAAAAACAATACCCCATTGTGAGCTAGCGAAATTTCACCAGGCTGAGGCATGTTTCCACCTCCTACTAATGCCACATCGCTAATGGTGTGGTGAGGTGAACGAAATGGTCTGTGAGCAATTAAACTAGCATTATCTCCCAATTTTCCTGCTACAGAGTGAATTTTAGTAGTTTCTAAAGCTTCATGCAATGTCATTGGTGGAAGTATAGTTGGTAAGCGTTTAGCTAACATGGTTTTTCCAGCACCTGGTGGACCTATTAATATGATGTTATGCCCTCCAGCAGCGGCTATTTCCATAGCGCGTTTAATGTTCTCTTGGCCTTGGACATCAGCAAAATCCAAATCAAAAATTTCTAACGATTGATTGAACTCATTTCTGGTATCAGTGATTGTTCTTTCTAATTGTTTTGTTCCATTAAAAAAATCCAATACATCCTTTATTGTTTCCACTCCATACACTTCTAAATCTTTCACAATAGAGGCTTCTTTGGCATTTTGCATAGGTAAAATAAATCCTTTAAATCCATCCTTTTGTGCTTGAATAGCTATCGGTAAGGCACCTTTAATTGGTAAAATACTACCATCTAACGATAATTCACCCATGATGATGTATTTAGACACCTCTTGATGGTCAACAATCTGTTCACTTGCTGCTAATATGCCTGTTGCTATGGATAAGTCATAGGCACTTCCTTCTTTTTTAATGTCAGCAGGTGCCATATTTACTACTATTTTTTTTCTTGGAACAGATAAATCATTGTTTTTAAATGAGGTATTAATTCTCAACCAGCTTTCTTTAACTGCATTGTCTGGCAAACCCACTAGAGAATAATTAGCTCCATCTCCACTTACATTCACTTCAACAGTGATTGTGTATGCATTTACACCATAAACAGCAGAGCCAAAAGTTTTAACTAACATAACATTAATTCAAAATAATTCACAAATATACTAAGTATTAATCTGTTAGTTTCAATTCAAACAAAAAAAGCCCCGAAGATTAACTTCGGGGCTTTCTGTTATAGTTAAGTGAGAATATCTTATTTAGATACTACTACACGTTTTGTTACTACTTGTCCGTCTGTGATTAATTTCACTGTATATACTCCGCTTGCTTCTCCAGCTAAATTGATTTCAAATTTACCTATTGCTTCGTTATACACTTGTGTGCTTATCACTTGTCCCATTGCATTGTAAACCTCTACTGTGGTGTTTCTTGCTAATGTACCATTCAAGTCGATAGTTACTAATCCATTAGTTGGGTTAGGATATACGCTTACTTTTTCTTCTAATGTTTCTATTTTGTCTGTTGATACAGTGCTATTAAAACATTTTGGCCAGTAAGTGTATTGTACCATTCTTGTGAATACATTAGATGTGTTACCACTTGGGTCTGTAACTCTATAAGATATGGTGTAGATTCCTTCTTCCCATTTGTTTACGTTTTGGTTCACTATTTCTACCAATGGTTTCAATGTAGCTGGGTCATAGTAGTTATCTGTTGTTGAGATTTCCCACATTGGCCAGATATCTTCTCCTACGCAACCGTGGATGATTGGTCCCCAAATTTGTGGTGCTCTTGGATCTACTACTTTTACAGTTCTTGTTTTTTGTGTTGTGTTACCTGAACCATCTACTGCTTCGAATACCTCAGTGTAAGTTCCTAATACATTAGGATTTACATCGCTTGATATTTTAGTGATGCTTAAGAAATTGGCAGGATAGTAATTGTCAGATACGCTTGGATCTACAGAATTATAAGCAGTTCTTACTTCATGTTCTACCACATCAAATGTATTTAAGCTGATTGTTGGTGGAATGTAGTCATCTACTTTGTAGTTTCTTACTACTGGTATTGCCATGTTTCCACTTTGGTCTTCTGCATAATACGTTACTGGGTATGTTGCTTTTACCAACGTGTTTACTGGTCCATTGAAGCCCCAATCTTTTGTCAATTCTGGATTCAAATCGTAGGCATCTTCTGCGATGGTTTGATCTAACCAAACGCTGTTGATTTGTACATTCTCACTTCCCAATGGGTTGATGGTTGGTACTTTTGTATCTCTTACTATCACTGTTAAGTCTTTGCTCACTGAATTACCAGCTACGTCTTGTACATAATAGTTCAATGTATATGTTCCCAATACACATTTGTCAACTGATCCTGTTACAACGATTGCATTGGAGATGTTTCCGTTCAAGTTGTCTGTAGCTGTTGCATTTGGTGCTGTGTATGGTGTTGAACATGTTGCTCTATCTGCTTCGATGTACACTGGGTTAGCTGAAGTGATGGTTAACACTGGTGGTGTTTTATCCAATACCACGATTACTGTACGTGTTTTTGATGCTGCTTTGTTGCCTGATGCATCGGTTACATCGTAAGTGATGCTATAGATACCTGTTGTACAGCTATCCAAATCTGATGTTTTTACCATTTTATAGCTGATATCTCCTTCTGATGGATCCATGGCTACTGCGCCTGCATCTATGTATGCTGCACATCTTTCTATTCTTACTGTGTCTGATCCATTCAAGGTAATCATTGGTGGTAAGTTATCGTTTTTCAATATCAATCCATAATCCTCATACTCTCCTGCTGTTAGTGGTCCGCATGGTGTTATGGTATTGTTGTTGTAGTTAATTGCTACTCTCAATCTAGTTAATCCTTCGAATGATTTTGCAATTTCTGGTACTGTGAAGTTCGCTGTGTATGAAGATGTATTGGCTGCACTTTCCATGAAGATTTGCTCACCTGCATCATCAAAGTCTCCATCGATGTTCCAGTCAACATAACCTACTCTGTTAGCTGGATCTACTGTAGTATTTCTTGATACTTCTACTGTGTATGTTTTTCCAAATGTCAATGTCGCTTGGTTCATTGTGCTGTAATCTGTATAAGCTGATACTCCTGAGGTACTGAAGTTGTTAATCAACTCATTAGTTCCATCTAATACTCTTACTCTGTTGATTCCTACATCGCTACTTAATATGTAGGATGATGGACTGCAATAATCCAATGCACAGATGTATTTGTTTTTTACAACTGTTTTTACTGTGTTGGCGCTATCCAATGCACTCCATGCTTTCAATGTGATGGTGTAACATCCTGATGCTGTAAATTTAATGATTGGTGTTGGGAAGCTATCGCCTATAATGCTCTTATAGTTCACAAAACCTACGCCTGAATTGGATGGTGATGTTGGTGGATTCATCAACGTGTAGGTAGTTGGGAAAATAGTCCATGAGAATCTGTTTGCTTTGTCTGTTTGTGGTTTTAATGTCACATTGCTCACATTGATGGTTGGACGTCTGTTTGATGCTGTGAAATCCAAACTTGTTTGTGTATTTGGTGTGATGATTTCTACTGTGTCGCAAGATACATTGTTTCCTACGCATGAACGAACTGTTAAACACACTTCATATTTACCGTCTGCTGTAAACGTAGTTTTGAAATCTTTCTTAGTATTGTTCGGTACAGATGCACCATCTACTGTCCACTCCCATGTTGCTACCCCTGGTACACCTTGGGTAGTGTTGGTAAAGTACAACGGGGTACTGTTATATCCTGGTGATGTTGATGTGGTATAACTTGGTGTTGGTAAAGTTGCTGGGCCTAACTCTGAGGTATAGAAGCCTGCAAATCCTGAATCAACGCCACTCGCATCTGAGGTAAACAAGATGTACATGCTTCCGCTTGTTGCTGATACTTTTTGTACTGCTTTATCTCCTGCTGTCCATGATGCTAACAAGGTTCCTGCTGCATTTTTTCCATCATATACTTTCAATATATCGCCTGCATCTTTGAATTTCAATCTGGTCATTGTCAAATTGATTTTGGTTGCATTACATGGTGTAATTTGTAAGAATGATCTTGTGCCTAATCCTTGGTTGTTACCATAGTTTAAGTTTGGTCCTCCATTATCAAAAATAGTTCCTGTGCTGCTACCTACTACGTTATCTCCATTTGGTCCGTATGTTCCAAATCCTAAGCTGTATTGTGTTGGTGCGATACACTCTATATACATCAATTTTCTTTTTTTGTTAGACGGACCTACATCGTTGGTTGCTACCAATTCTACTGTGTATTTGCCCGGTAAATCAAAATAAAATACTGGGTTTTGTTTTGTCTCTTCTGAAAATCCTGCGCCATATACTTCTCCTGTTGCTAATCCTACGATTCCATCTTGGCTTGAAAAATTAACGTCATTTAAATACGTAGTTGAATCATAAATGTCCCACATCCATTGCCATGGTCCATTAGTTGATAAATCTGAAAATTGTACTGCATTGTATTGCTCTACTACCACTGTGCTTGCTATAAAGTCTGCTACTGGTACTTGAGTTGGTGCTACTACGTTGAAACATTTTACAACGCTATCTCTTCCTAAACAGTTTGTGCTTCTCAATTTTACACATTTTGTGCCTGGTGAACTCCAGAAAAATTGTGAGTTTTTGTAATCTGGTGTAGTACTTTTTTGTTCCCAACTTCCATCGTTGTTCGCATCCCATGCATGTTCTGTGTAACCTTTTTGATTTGAATTGATGAAGTTAATCACTGTTTTTACAAACGCTGTTGATGGTGCTACAAAATTTGCACTTACACTAGTTGGTAATACTAAGTTGATGCTGTAATCTTCAGACTCACCATAGTTAGCTGGACCACCAGAACAAGAAGAACAACCGTGTCCAGGTGTCATGTTCTCGTATTGGTAATTCATTACTACTCTCAATCTTGTAGCACTTGGTGTAATGTTACAAGGGATATTAAAAGTTCTAGAAGCTAAGGCTGCAGGCGTATTAGTTCCTGAACATGGTACAGTCCAAGTGCCTAAATACTCACCTGCATCATTGAAATCTTTATCATTGTTAAAGTCAATGAATGCTCCAGCTACTCCTGAAGAGTATCCATAACTGGTAGAAGCACTAGCTTCTATAGTAATTGAATTTCCAGCAGTAATGTCGAAAGAATTGGATGGTCCATTAACAAGTTTCCATTCAGATCCGCAAGAACCAGTGGTAACGTTACATCCATCTGCAGGTTTGTTATACAACACTGATCCTCCAGATGAAATCCTTACTTGTTCTAGTGCTACAAGATAACCTGTAGATGAATAGCCAGAAAAATATCTGTGTTGACCAGTACACCATGGTGCCTGAGCGGTTAGGTTGCCAACTCCCATTAGGGCGATAGCAAAAATGAATAACGATTTAAACGTTCGATTCATTTTAAGTTTAGTAATTGATTTTTTCATACTTTTTATTTGATAAAAATGATTTATGTGACAATTCTAAAACAAAAAAAAATTAAAAAAAAATATTTGACTGAAAAATGTATGAAAATTGATAAAAAAATGACAATTACCAATTGTTTTAACGCGTTACTTTATTGTTAAAATTTGTCCAATTTGAAGAGAATTTGTAGTTAATTTATTGAGTTTTTTTATTGATTCTACATCCACATTATACAACCTTGAAATGCTGTATAAAGTATCTCCACTTTTTACTGTATGTGTTGTAATAATTGAAGTTAAAGGTTTAACGTCAAAAGCTTTTTTATTGACTTTTAATTGTTGCCCAACAGTTAAAGAATTAGAATGCATTTGATTTAAATCCATGAGTTCTTGAATGCTTAATTGATACAATTTTGAGATTGAAAAAAGCGTTTCTCCTGGTTTTACAACGTGTATATTACTGTCTTTTAATGTGTTAATATTTTTTTTAACATCTATCGTTTTTGTTTTAATTGTATCTGGAGTAGATGTTGCTTTCTTTTGTAAATGCAGCACTGAACCCACATTTGGCTCTGTTCCATTATCCATTAAATTTTTTGAATACAAGGAATTAAGCTTGATTGCATATTTTTGAGAAATAAGCCACATTGTTTCACCTTCCTTTACTGTATGTTCTGGAACTAATGCTTTTCTTTTTTTTGGTTTAAGGTAAATGACATCTCCAGGCTGAATCTGATGATAAAGCAAATCGTTGTATTTAGCTAATTTTTTTTCAGTTTTATTGTTTTGTTCTGCAAGGGTTTTGATGCTCTGATTAGGTTGAACAACAACATGAGGTTTATTTTTAACAACAATTTCAATGTTAGCAGGCACATTTTGATTGTATGGATTATATCCATTTTTAATCATGGTATCATATTGTGCTAATTTATTTCGTTCTATGCATGAAATTAATAAATCTGTGTATTTTTGATTTGTCGCATATCCAGCAGCTAATAATCCAGCAGCCCATCCTTTGTAATCCATGATGTCAAGTGAAAATAAAGCAGCGTACCTTTTATTTTCTTTTAAAAATTTTGAATGATCTTTGTACGATTCATGAGCTGTATTGTAACATCTAAAACATTCTTGTAATGCATCATCGTCTTCTAAAATGGAACAACCTGTCCAATCTTTTTTACACTTTATTCCAAAATGGTTATTTCCTTGTTTTGCTAATCGACTATTTCCACTTCCACTTTCCAATAATCCTTGAGCAAGGGTAATGCTGGCAGGAATTTTATTTTCCAACATTTCTATCATGGCAATGGTTTTAAAAGAATCGATGTACTGTTTAACACTCAATGTTTGCGCTTGTAAAAAACAAGAGTATAAAGCAATAATTGTCAATGAAATTCGTTTTGTCGATGCCATAATAATCAAATTCAATTTCGAAAATAAATGGAAATGAAATAAATACTACTTATTTTTGTCAACACCATAATTTATTCTAATAACGATGAAATTTTTAAAAATTGTATTTTATTCCTTGTTTTTAATTTTTGCTTCTTACAAAAACCTTGTTGCACAAGATAATGTACCTGAATCTCCAAATTTTAAGTTGACTTTAAGTAATGACAACCCTAAAATTGGAGACATCATTGAAATCATCATTAAAAGTGAAGTGCCTAGTGGAATATACATGTACAGTACTCATTCTAAATGCGGTGATTTAGGTCCAAATGTTTTTAATCTTGAAATAAAGAATCTCAAAGGATTTTGTTTAGAAGGAAAACCATTCAGCGTAAATGATAAAAAAGTGTTTGACGACATTTTTGAATGTGAAATTGGAAAATTTTATAAAAAATCGGAAGTTAGACAAAAAATAAAAGTAATATCTAACCAAATAAACTTAAGCATAAACATTAAGGGTCAATGGTGTACTGAAGCAGGCTCTTGTTTTCAATTTGGTGAATTAAAACCTATCATTTTAACTAAAAACATCAGTGCAACTGGAAACCCAATTAAATGTGGTGAAGTAGTGAAAGAGGCAATTGAAAATACTAAAATAGATACTCCAAAAGTTGAGGAAGTAAAAAACATAGATACATCAAAAGTTAATGTTGAAATAGACACAAGTAAATCCAAGCTCGAAGGTCATTACAAACTCAAAGGTGAAAACGATAATGGTGAATGCATCAATAAAACTTTTAATGGTGAAAAATCTGAAACCGATAAAGAAAATAATTGGGGTTTATTTATCATTGCTTTTCTCTCTGGATTAGCTGGTTTGCTCACTCCTTGTGTGTTTCCAATGATACCTATGACCATCTCTTTTTTCATGAAAGACGATAAATCCAGAAGAAAAACCATCATCAACGGTTTGTTTTTTGGTTTATCAATTGTATTTATATATGTTGTTTTTGGTTCTGTAGTATCCGCTCTTTTAGGTGCTGATGCTGGCAATTTTTTATCTACGCATTGGATACCTAACATCATCTTTTTTATTGTTTTTCTATTGTTTGCCTTTTCCTTTTTCGGAGCTTTCGAAATCGTATTGCCATCATGGCTTACTAATAAAGTAGATAAAGAGGCTGATAAAGGTGGTTTTTATGGCATTTTCTTTATGGCTTTAACCCTTGCCGTTGTCTCTTTCTCTTGTACAGGACCAATAGTAGGTTCTGTCATTGTAGAAAGCGCTAAAGGAGGTTCGCAAATTCGACCTATTGTAGCCATGTTAGGTTTTGGATTGGCTTTTGCTTTGCCATTTACATTGTTTGCTATATTTCCTCATTGGCTTAAAAGTTTGCCTAAAAGTGGTGGTTGGTTGAATTCTGTAAAAGTAGTATTTGGATTCATTGAACTCGCTTTGGCATTAAAATTTTTAAGCATCATAGACCTAACTTACCACTGGCATTTATTAGATAGAGAAGTGTATTTAAGTTTATGGATCATCATTTTTGGGTTGATGGGTATCTATTTATTAGGTAAAATTAAATTCTCACACGACAGTGATTTACCATTCCTCAAAGTGCCTAGGTTATTGTTTGCTATTTTAACCTTATCCTTTGTGATGTACATGATACCTGGCTTATGGGGTGCTCCACTTAAATCCTTATCGGGTTACTTGCCTCCTATGTCCACTCAAGATTTTGACATCAACCGCAGCATCAGAGAATCTCAAGGTTTGTCTGGTAACATGTGTAAAAAACCCAGTTATGCTAATGTATTACATATTCCTCATGGATTGAACGGATATTTTGATTACGAAGAAGCAGTTGCCTGTGCTAAAGAACTTAAAAAACCATTATTTATTGATTTCACAGGTCATGGCTGTGTCAACTGCCGTAAAATGGAAGATGGGGTTTGGAGTGACCCAAGAATATTAAAATTATTGAATGAAGAATTTGTTATTGCATCCTTATATGTTGACGATAAAAAAGTAAATCTACCAGAAAACCAACATTTCATAGGAAGATTTAGCAAACAAAAAATCACAACTTTAGGCAAAAAGAATGCAGAAATTGAAATGTGTTATTTTGGCAAAAATTCACAACCATTGTATTGTTTATTGGATAACAAAGAAGAATTATTGCAAAATCCTGAAGGAAGTGAAATCAACAAAAAACAATTTGATAAAGAAGAGTTCCTTAAATTTTTAGAAGCTGGAATCAAAGAGTTTAAAAAAAGAAATTCTGAGAAAAAATAATGGAACACATCAAATCTCATTTTATTGAAGCTGAATCAACATTAAAAGAATTTATAAGCATTGAAAGTAATTTTATTGCATTAGAAAATGCTGGTAAAATAATGGTAGAAAGCTTAAAAAATAATGGCAAAATATTCAGTTGTGGTAATGGTGGAAGTTTATGCGATGCCATGCACTTTGCCGAAGAACTTACAGGTAGATACCGCGAAAATAGAAAAGCAATTCCTGCAATAGCCATTTCAGACGTTAGCCACATGGCATGTGTGGGGAACGATTATGGTTATGATTATGTATTTTCAAGATACCTAGAAGCATTGGGAAACAAAGGAGATGTATTGCTGGCTATCAGCACCAGTGGAAATTCTAAAAATGTCATTAAAGCCATTGAAACTGCTAAAGCCAAGGGTATAAAAATAATTGGATTAACTGGAAAAGACGGTGGACAAATGGCTGCAATGTGTGATGTAGAAATTAGGGCACCTCATAGCAAATACGCTGACAGAGCCCAAGAAATTCACATCAAATGCATTCATTCTTTGATTGATTTCATAGAAAGAAATTTTCTTTAAAAATTATCCTTCTAAATTTACAACTTTTTTCCTTTCAACTACATTGTTGTTTTCATCTAACAACAAAATGAAATAGATTGAATCTGTTAGTTGGTCATTGTCTATTGTTAATATTGAATTAGTTTTAATGCTATTTTCTAATAGTTGTTGACCAATTGAATTGATAATTTTTACTTTATAAACCTTGTTATCAGGAGAACTTAGTTCCAGTTTTATGTCTTGATTAGCTTTTTGTGGATTGGGATAAACATTGAATTTAAAATCATCTACTACATTCGTGTAATTGATTTTTCTGAAAGGCAATCCAGTTCTTAAATTTTGTAAAACATACCTCATCATAAACGCTTGGCCATTGGTAAACATGGCTGCACAACCATCCAAAGCATAATCCATGTAATTTTCAGTTTGATCTGGTTTATCATTGCTGGCATCAGTACAAGTGTTTTGACCATTGCAATTTGAACTTGCAACTCTGGCATTTGGTGTGTCTTCAATTCCATCATCTACATTGCAGCCATTAAAACCTCCATCGCCCCATATATGGCGCAAACCTAAATAATGTCCAACTTCATGTATTGCTGTTTTTCCTTCTTTATACCTTGCAGAGGCTTGAGGATTGTTTCTTCCTACAATTTCATAATGCAACACAACTCCAGTTTCGTTATCAAAGGTATCTTTTGTAGCATTTGGAAAATTCTCCCAATTAGGTGAGCCATCTGGAGGTGTGGCAAATCCATACACTATAGCTCCTATGTTAGGATATTGCATGTTACAAATCCATATATTCAAATATTTTCTGGGATTCCAAGCATCTTTTCCTCCATTTACCGTACTTTTCATGTCTTCAACATAAGAGCCCATACTGGTACCAAAAGTTGTTTTTAACGTACTTGTTCTTGTAATGCCTGTAGTAGGATTCCCATTAGGGTCAACAGTTGCTAATTTAAATTGAATTCTAATATCGCCATATAAAGGTTTAAAAACGGTACGAATTCGTGTACTGTCAGCATTTCTTCTTCTATAAGCATTATTCAATTCTTCCATTTGACTGTTGATTAATGCCGTGCTGATATTTTGCGAATTGGTATTGTAAACAACATGAAACACCACAGGTATTTCAAAGTATTCTGTGTCTGCTACAATTCTTCTTTTATTAGTTATTGCGTCATTAAATTCAGCTTGTGCCGCAGCATAAAATGAATCTACCCATTGTTGGTAGTACGGATTTATTTTTTTTCTTTTTTCTAACTGATGATTGTGTCCACAAATTTCTGTTTGAGAGTATAAATCTAAACAAATGAGAGCAAATATCGATAGTAACAATTTTTTCATTTTCCTGTGAAATTAGGTTTTCTTTTTTCTATAAATGCTGCAACACCTTCTTTATTATCACTGCTGCTTCCTGCTGTTTCCTGACAATAAGCTTCATAATCCAAAATTGTTTCTAAACTGGATTGAAACGATTTATTGAGCATTTTTTTCATTAATCCTATGGCTTTAGTAGGAGCTGATGCGTAATAATCAATAATTTTTTGGGTTTCTGTATCAAACTCATCTTGATTAAAACATCTGTTTATCATTCCCCATTCAACAGCTTGTTTAGCACTAACTTTATTGCCCATTGTAGCCAATTCAAATGCTCTGTTACTACCAACTAACCTTGGAAGAAAATAAGTAGATCCACTATCCAATACCAATCCAACATTGATAAAAACTTCGATTAAACTTGCCTGTTCCACTGCGCTTATAAAATCACATGCCAAAGCGATGGAACAGCCAGCTCCTGCTGCAACACCATTGAGTTTGCAAATAACTGGTTTAGGCATGTTTCTTATTTCTAATATGATGGGATTATATCTTTTGTGCAAAGAGTCAATAAACGATCTTTTTTCTACTCCTGATATGGCTTTTAAATCCTGACCACTGCAAAATGCTTTTCCAGCTCCAGTTATAACTACAACTCTGACTTCATCATCTTTTTTTGCCATTTTTAAGGCTTCTTGTAGTTCATAACTTTGTTCATCATTAAAGGCATTGAAAACCTCAGGCCTGTTAAGCGTAATAGTAAAAACAGAATTATTTTTTTCGATTAATAAACAATTAAAACTCATAAAAACAACACAAATATACAACTAAAAATCCGAGAATGCCTCCATAAATGATTTCATTTATTCTGTGAGCCTTTAAAAGCAAACGACTCCAAAATACTAAGCCTAAAATTATCAATGAGATAATGAACAAATAAAGAAATTCAAAATGCTGGTATTGAATACGGTTAACCATCAATGCAAAATAACCACTTGCAGCTATTGCATGACTGCTTATTTTAAATTTAAAATTGATTATCACATTTAAAATAATGCTGAGAATAGAAGCTAATAAGAAGTTTAAAATTAATGACTCTAATTCATTGTTATACAATTGCCAAGCGGTTAATGATAAAAGTATTGCTACAGCTGTATAAGGCAACCATCTTTGGTTAGCATTTTCTAATTGAAAGCTGTCAATAAATTTTAATTTTTTTAACACATAAACGAATAAAATTGGTATAAAAAGAGATGAAACTAAGAGAAATAAAACAAGGGCTTTCAATTGTTCATCATAAAATCTGCTTTGATGATAAATATCGATGAATAAAATTGAAAAAATTCCAAAATTAATCATCAATAAAGGATGAGTAATGATGGAAATAAATTGAGCTAATTTTTTAAAAATCATGAAACTTGGTAGTTCAATTCAGGAACTTCTCTTGGGCTGTAATTTTTTGCCATGTCAGCAATAGCTTTAATATGAGCTGGAGTAGTTCCACAACAGCCACCAATGATGTTCACCCAACCATTTTTAACCATGTCTTCTACTACTTTTGCCATCATTTCTGGACTTTCATCGTATTGGCCAAATTCATTTGGTAGTCCTGCATTAGGATAAGCTGTAGTATATATCCAAGCAACCTTACTTATCTCACTGATATGTGGCAACATATCCTTTGCTCCTAAAGCGCAATTTAAACCAATACTAAATAAATTTGCATGCGATAAAGAGTTCCAAAATGCTTCAGGAGTTTGACCGCTTAATGTTCTACCACTTGCATCGGTAATAGTGCCCGAAACCATGACAGGTATATCTAAATTGTTGTCTTGTTTAATTTTATTAATTGCAAATAATGCTGCTTTGGCATTGAGTGTATCAAAAATGGTTTCTACAAGGAGTAAATCAACTCCTCCTTCTAATAATCCATATACTTGTTCAGAATAAGCCTCTACTAATTGTTCAAAAGTCACAGCTCTGAATCCAGGATTATTGACATCAGGACTTAATGAAGCTGTTCTGTTGGTAGGACCTACTGCTCCTGCAACATACCTTGGTTTTTCTGGAGTAGAATATGCATTTGCAGCTCTTTTGGCAATTTTAGCTGCTTCTACATTTAATTCTTTAATTAAATCCGTCATGTGGTAATCCGCCATGGAAATGGATTGAGCATTAAAAGTATTGGTTTCAATGATATCTGCACCTGCTTTTAAAAATTCTCCATGAATTTCTTCAATGATATGTGGTTGAGTTAAAACCAGTAAATCATTGTTGCCTTTCAATGGGTGAGAAAAATTGGCAAACCTATCACCTCTATAATCCTCTTCGGTTAGTTGATAGGTTTGAATCATGGTACCCATAGCACCATCAATGATTAAAATTCTGTTTTTAAGCGCTTCGTTTAATTTATCTGTTGTATTCATTTTTCTTCTTTTTCTATTTCTTTGTCATAATCTAATTTTAAACCCCAATACCTCATTTGTTGGTAGCACCATTTTTTGCGAGATAAGACATAACTTGAAGGGTTTTTTATTGAGAATTTCCTTGGATTAGGCAACACTATCGCCATCAAAGCTGCATCTCCTGCAGTCAGTTCATTGGCATTTTTATTTAAATATTCCTCAGCTGCAGCCTGGGCTCCATACACACCGTTGCCAAATTCAATCACATTTAAATACACTTCCATGATTCTTTCCTTGCTCCAAAGTGTTTCAATTAAAAACGTAAAGTACACTTCAAAACCCTTGCGTATCCAACTTCTTCCATGCCATAAAAACACATTTTTAGCCGTTTGCTGACTGATGGTGCTTGCTCCTCTGCGTTTATTTTTACCCTTTTCTTCCATTTTTTCATTGAATTTAAGCGCTTTTCTTATGGCACCATAATCAAAACCATTGTGTTTTAAATAATTTTGATCTTCGGCACACACCACAGCTAGCTGTAAATATGGTGAAATTTCATCGGCACTCACCCAATCTTTTTTAAGTTTCATTTCTTCGCCATCGGCTTTTTGAGCAACACAACGTTGTAACATGAAAAAAGTAACTGGAACTGGCACCCATTTGTAGAGCAAAACCATGCCAATTGAAAGAATAAAAAACCATAAAACTACTTTTTTAATGAGTTTAAGAATAAAACTCCAAACTAAAATTTTAGCTAAAATGGCTGGTAATGGCATACCATGCAAAGGTATATTTTTATTGAATGAGAATACAAATTATTTTATTCAATAAAAGAATTAGCCTCACCTTTCAAAAATGTAAATACCATGTCTATCAAATTCATCTTTTCTGATGTATGGTTTACCATTTAAAGTTAAAGATTGTAAGGGATATTGGCAACAACAGGGGTTGTCACGACTATCATCTTGTATGTAATCCACATACATTGAGTCAGTATCACCATTAGGCCAATCAATGAAGAATTGCTTAATATTATTGCTGTAACTCTTTACCAAAGCCTCGCCTGAGTAAATTAAATACTGTGAATTTTTTGATTTATCTTTTTTACTTAAAATAACAAAATCTAAATTTGCTTTTACATTGTTTTGTTTGTAATAAATTAATTGTTTTTTATAACCAAAACTAAGTGTGTCCTTAGTACTATCAATATCCATTAATTTATAAATCTCAGAATTGCTTTTAAAAGCAAAGCTCATCACTTGATTTGGTGCCTCATCAAAAATAGATTTTACACAACCATATTTACTTGTTTTAGGTTTTTCTTTGCAAGCAAAAATGAAAAAAAATGAAAAGTATAAAAGTTTCATATCAAAACTAGGTTGCAATATTACATTAAATTAGTATTTGATTAATTTTTACATAAACATCACCTTTCAAAAATGTAAATACCATAGTTATCAAATTCTTTCTTTTCAATAAAATTTTTTGAGTTTAATTTAATTGATTGTAAAGGATATTGACAACAACAGGGGTTGTCCCTTTTCAAATCTTTTTGATAATCTACATATAATGAATCTATTTCACCATTAGGCCAATCAATAAAAAATTGTTTAACTTGATTTGATTGGCTAAGATTTAAAACTGAACCTGTAGAAAAGTAATGTTGAGAATGTTTACCTCCACTTTCCCTAGACAGGAAAACATAATCTACAAAAATTTTATTAGTATCTAATTTGTAATAAATTAATGTATTTAAATACCCCGCAATTGAAATGGTATCTTTCGTACTATCTATGTTCATTAATTTATAAATTATTTTGTTGCTTTTAAACCCTATTGTAGTAGCCTGTACAGGTGATTCAACCCAAATTGAATGAACACAACCATATTTACTTGTTTTAGGTTTTTCTTTGCAAGCAAAAATTAAAAAAAAGAAAACAAAAAGACTAAAGTATTTGTTCATGGTTTGTAAGCATTACGAATGCCAATTAATTCTATGCAAATAACTTATTTATGACAACAAATACAAATTCTCTTAAATTTTTTTTTACTCTTAAAATAAACTTACTTTTGCACCAAAATGATGAATTTTGAATTAACCGAAGAACAATTAGCTGTACAACAAGCTGCTAGAGATTTTGCTCAAACTGAATTACTTCCAGGAGTAATAGAAAGGGACAACAACCAAGAGTTTCCGGCCGAACAGATAAAGAAACTTGGTGAACTGGGATTTTTGGGTATGATGGTTGACCCTAAATACGGTGGAAGTGGGATGGATGCTATTAGCTATGTGTTAGCTATGGAAGAAATTAGTAAAGTGGATGCTTCTGCCTCTGTTGTTATGTCTGTCAATAATTCTTTAGTTTGTTGGGGATTAGAAACCTTTGGCTCTGAAGAACAAAAACAAAAATATTTAGTGCCTTTAGCTAAAGGAGAAGTGCATGGTGCCTTCTGCTTAAGCGAACCCGAAGCAGGTAGTGATGCCACAAGTCAAAGAACTACTGCCATAGACATGGGAGATTACTATTTACTAAACGGAACTAAAAACTGGATTACCAACGGTAAAACTGCTACTTATTATTTAGTCATTGCTCAAACCAATGTTGAAGCAGGTCATAGAGGTATCAACGCTTTTATAGTTGAACGAGGAATGGAGGGTTTTGTAGTAGGAAAAAAAGAAGATAAAATGGGCATCAGAGGTAGCGATACTCACTCCCTGATGTTTACCGATGTAAAAGTTCCTAAAGCCAATAGAATTGGAGACGATGGTTTCGGATTTAAATTCGCTATGCAAACTCTTACTGGTGGTAGAATAGGTATAGCTGCACAAGCATTAGGTATAGCCAGTGGTGCTTATGAACTTGCCCTTAAATACTCTAAAGAAAGAAAAGCTTTCGGTACTGAAATCATGAATCACCAAGCAATACAGTTCAAATTAGCTGACATGGCTACAGATATTGAAGCCGCTCGTATGTTATGTCTTAAAGCTGCTTGGCTCAAAGATCAACATTTGGATTACGGTATGGCTAGCAGCATGGCTAAATTATTTGCTAGTGAAACAGCCATGAAACACACTGTAGAAGCGGTTCAAATTCACGGTGGCTATGGTTATGTTAAGGAATACCACGTAGAGAGATTGATGCGCGATGCTAAAATTACTCAAATATACGAAGGTACCAGCGAAGTTCAGAGAGTTGTTATTTCAAGAAGCATCTTGAAATAAGTTGATTCAATAATTTAACACATTCAATTTGAATATCAAACCAATATCCATTTGTGGTTTGATGATCATCTTACTGCTAGTTTCATAATCAGGTTTATATTTGACATCAAATTCGTTGATGTAATCATTTAATAAAAAACCAATTCTTGCTATTGCTATGATATTCGGATGTAAAACTCTGTTGTATTTATAATTGATTTGATATATTTTGTTTTTATTTATGTATTGCACAGTATTTAATAATCCACTGTAATAGTTTTCATGGTAAGTAATGTCGTATTTAATTTCTTTGTAACTCATCTCTAATGAGTGAACATTAGTTTCATCTTCATCGTAATTATAATCTAATGATAAAGAGCAAAATACATTTCCACTTCTAAAAATATTAAAACCTAATTTGTATGGATCAATTCTTGTGTTGCCATTCCCTTTGTCTTTAACTACTAATTGATAATAATTTGTGTTTTCAAGTTTAGACAGCAAAGTAATGCCAAAATTTTTGTGCATTTTCCAATTGATTCCATAGACAAAAGGATTGTTAACACTAAGTTCTAAACAAGGTGCTAACCATCTTTTAGTTTCTTTTTTTTTAGCAAATTGAGATATTAATAATTGAGGAATAAGAGTCAATAAAATCAATATGAATTTTATCTTAATCAAAAGAATTGAGGTATATAAAATTTACTTATAAGCTACTGCTTTGCATGCTTCTACTATTTTAGAAACACTAGGCAAAAAAGCTTCTACTAAAGTTGGTGCATAAGGCAAAGGCACATCTTGAGTAGTGATTCTTCTAATAGGAGCATCTAAATAATCAAAACCATGTCTTTGAACCATGTAAGTTATTTCACTGCTGATAGAAGCAAGAGGCCAAGCTTCTTCAACAATGACCAATCTGTTTGTTTTTTTAATTGAGTTGATGATGGTTTCGTAATCAATTGGTCTAACTGTTCTTAAATCTATCACTTCAGCATTGATACCACTTTCTTCGAGGGCTTTCACCGCTTCGTTTACTCTTAACATCATTTTACCAAATGAAACGATGGTAACATCTGTACCTTCTTTGGCTACATGTGCTTTGCCTAACTCCAAATAATATTCACCTTCTGGTACTTCACCTTTCAACCCATACATTTGTTCACTTTCCATGAAAATGATTGGGTTTCCATCGATGATGGAAGATTTTAATAAGCCTTTAGCATCTGCTGGATTTGATGGCACAACCACTTTTAATCCTGGTGTATTAGCATACCAATTTTCAAAATTTTGAGAATGTTGTGCTCCTAATTGTCCGGCACTACCAGTAGGACCTCTAAACACCATGTGGCATTTGTATTGGCCAGCGCTCATGCTATTCATTTTCGCTGCACTATTAATCACTTGATCAATGGCTACCAAGGAAAAATTAAATGTCATGAATTCAACGATTGGAATTAAACCATTCATAGCTGCACCTACTGCAATACCGGCAAAACCAAGTTCAGCAATAGGAGTATCAATTACTCTTTTTGCTCCAAACTCAGCAAGCATGCCTTGACTTACTTTATAGGCACCGTTGTATTCAGCTACTTCTTCGCCCATTAAAAAGATGCGTTCGTTTTTGCGCATTTCTTCATTCATGGCTTCTCTTAGGGCTTCGCGAAATTGAATTTCTCTCATGATTTTTTTAAAAAATTGAATGCAAAAATATGGATTTAGTGTGATATTTTGTAAGTTTTATGCATAAAAAAAAGCCTTTTTCAAGGCTTTCATTTTAACTGATTATCCTAAATACGTTTTAAGGATTTTACTTTTCGATGATTTTCTTAATCTCCTTAAAGCTTTTTCTTTAATTTGTCTAACACGCTCACGGGTTAATCCTACTTTTTCTGAAATATCTTCAAGGGTATGGGCAGGACCACCATCTAAACCATAATAATATCTAAGCACATCTCTTTCTTTTTCACTTAAAGTAGAGATAACACGGTTGATTTCTTTTTGCAATGATTCATTCATCAAAGGCACATCAGGATTAGGCTCGTCATTGTTATCAAGTACACCAAGCAAAGTGTTGTCTTCTCCTTCGGTCAATGGAGCATCAATGGATAAATGTCTTCCACTAGATTTTAATGCGTTTTCTACCTCAATAATTGGAATTTCAAGTACAGTTGCTATTTCTTCAGCTGTAGGTTCTCTTTCAAATTCTTGTTCTAATTTAGCAGCTGCAGCACTTATACGTCCTATTGAACCAACTTTATTTAGTGGCAATCTCACAATACGTGATTGGTCAGCCAATGCTTGTAAAATCGATTGACGAATCCACCATACAGCATAAGAAATGAATTTAAAACCACGTGTTTCGTCAAATCTTTTGGCGGCTTTTATAAGTCCTAAGTTTCCTTCGTTAATTAAATCACCTAAAGTTAAACCTTGGTTTTGATATTGTTTACTAACTGATACCACGAATCTTAAGTTTGCATTAACAAGTCTTTCTAAGGCAACTTGATCACCTTCTCTAATTCTACGGGCTAATTCTACTTCCTCTTGTGCATCTATCATGTGCACTTTTGAAATTTCATTAAGATATTTATCCAGAGATTTGTTTTCTCTATTGGTAAATTGTTTGGATATTTTAAGCTGTCTCATTCAATATTTATGATTGTAATTCTAAAAAAAATGGTTGCAAATATACTATTAAAATCAAAGTAAAAACCTTAAAAATAGAGCATTTACAAGTATTTATTAAGCAGCAAAAATCTTGCCAAATTGTGGGTTTAAAAATTATTTTTTAGATTTGTTGGCACATGACTTTAAATCTAATTGAACTTTTAGGAGATAAAATGGAAAAGAAAAACATCTCTAAATTATGTCAAAACCTTTTAAACAATGAAATACAATATATAGATTTATTAAAGATAGCCAAGGGGAATGATTTAAGAAAAGCGGGATTAGCACTTTGGGTAATGAGCGATGCTTGTGTGATTGATCATCGGTTTTCAAGTCAATATGTCATTGAACTCATGGAATTATTTCAATTGAACAAATCACCTACAATCAACAGAAACATAGTTAAAATCTGGCAAGAAATTGATTTTAAAAACTTAGAAGACGAACTAAAATTTTCCATTATTGATACTTGCATTCAATGTTTAAAAAAACCAGATGAAGCTATTGCAGTAAAAGCATACGCCATCACCACTCTTAAAAATTCAATAAAATATACCCCAGAAATTATAGAAGAAGTTTCAATTGAAATAGAAAAATTAATACCTAAAGCTACACCAGCTTACAAATGCAGAATAAATGACTATTTCAAGACAGTGAATAAAATTAGAAAATAAATTTAACAGGATAGCTTGTATCTCATTGACAACTATTTATTTTTGCAGCTGAAAACATGTTAATTTTTAAAACCAATGACGAGTTGTTTGAATGGAGACAACAATTACTAACTAAAAACAACACATTGGGTTTTATTCCTACCATGGGTGCTCTTCATCAAGGACACATCAGTTTGGTTGAAAAAAGTTTATCCGAAAATCATTATACTTTAGTTTCTATTTTTGTAAATCCCAAACAATTCAACGATGTCAATGATTTAAATAAATACCCAAAAACCATTGAAGAAGATTTAGCAAAGCTCAAAAAAATTGGGTGTCAGGCTGTATTTATACCTGAAACAGAAAGCATCTATCCAAAGGAATTTAAAACCATAGAATTAAATTTAGGTGGATTAAAAACCATATTAGAAGGACCTAACAGACCTGGGCACTTTGAAGGAGTTGTTCAAGTAGTCTATCAATTATTTAAATTTACAAATCCAAGCAAGGTGTATTTAGGGCTAAAGGATTATCAACAATGCAAAGTGATAGAACTTTTGAGGGATACTTATTTTAAGTCCGTGCAATTGGATTTTTGCCCAACATTCAGAGAAGAAAATGGATTAGCTATGAGTTCGCGCAACATGCGCCTTAGTGAATCCGGAAAATCTAAAGCAGCTAATATTTATAAAACACTAAAAGCACTAAGTTCATTAAAAGACAACATCGCTGTAAACAATGCTTTAGATTATGGCAAACATTTGCTTAAATCAAAGGAAATAGAAGTTGAATATGTGGCCTTGGTCAATGCTAAAACGTTTAAATTAAGCCCTAAATGGTTAAGTAAAAACAACAATGTCATTCTCATTGCTTGTTATGTAGAAAATATACGCCTTATAGATAATATCCAATTTTAAAATATCAAATGACTTTCAAAGAACGATATCAACAATACATAGTACAATTGAAAGCCTCATTAAATCAAATTGAGGACATTGAATTGGCTAAAAAAAGATTGACTTTGATTCGATGGAAAGCCATAGAAAACTTAGATAAATTACTTTTTGAATTTGAAACCAATGTCAAAAAAACTGACAGTCAGATATTGTGGTGTCCTGATTCTACAAAAACGCTTGAAAGTCTGAATCAATTGTTAAGTAAATACAACAAAGTAAACTTTTATCATCACAAGTCTGTAAAGCAAATGGCAATGGATTCGGACATTAAAATCCCCGAAATGTCAGAACAACCAGATGCTGTGGTAATAGGTGCAAAATTCATTATTGCTAACACCGGTAATTTTTATACTTATTTAAACAATAAAACAGAATACGAGCAGGTATTATCTGCTAAAAAAATAATAGTGATAGCGGGTATTGACAGCATATTGCCTTCACAAAATCATTTGCCTTTGGCCAAACAAATGTATTCTTTGTTTGAAACAGGAAAAATGTCTTACCCAATAGAACTATTGAGTAGAGCAGGAAAACCAAAGGGATTAAACAGTGATATTAGCTTGTTACTTTTAGATTGTGGCAGAAGTCATGTGATAGAAAACCCTGTATTTAGGCCATTGAGTTATTTAATGAATTTTGATTTACCACCTGTTTGTCCACTTGAGCAATTTCAAACAGATGATAACTATTGGAAACAAGTAAATTCTCTAGATTATTTTATATATCCTTTTATGCATGATGTTTCTGTTTTTAAATCACATTTTGACAACAATTACGGTTTGGGAATATTAAATCATTACCTACCACTAGACATAGATTTAGAAAATTTGGTTATGGAAGCCAGGCATTTGTCTCATAAAAATGAAAAAAACAATGTATTTGCTCAACTTTTAGATACAGATAAATCCAATTTAATTTTTAATCCAAAAAAATTCAAAGACCCTAAACAATTTAAAAAATATTCAAATGCTTATTTTTTTAAGTAAATAACAAGCATTTTTAAATTTATTTTTACACTCCTGTGAAGTTAGAATCGAGACAAATTATGTTTTGCTTAAACCATTTTAAGATTATGGTCAATATTTTTATTTTATTAGGGAATAAAATTATTACTGTTCCTCTATTCTTGATTCAATAATTTTATCTAAAAAATAATCAAATTGTGATTCAGTTAAAACAGAAAAAACATCTTCCCATAGTTTATAGTTATAGTAAATATCACCAATACTAATTTGATTATTAAATTCATTTAATATATCAATAGTCCAATTCATGTTCAGATTAAAACTAAATTGTATCCAATTTATTTTATTTTCATAATCTCTCAATGTTTCTATGTCCCATTTAACTAAATTGCTAAAATCGCGATAATCGTAAAACTTATTATAACTATATATTATTTCGTCATTTATTATAACATCTTTATCAAAATCATTTTGTGAGGAATTAGTAATTTCAACAGTGTAATCCCCTTTTTTCAAAAACCTATTTTTGTATTTATGGAAAAAATCAATAGTAAAGTCTATTCCAGTGTTTTTAGACAACTCTGTCCAATCAATTTTATCTTTATATTTATCAATCAAAAAATTATCCCATGTAATAGCTGAATTATTTGATAGATAATGCCAATCCCAACGAAGAGCATATTTCTCAATGAAATCAGGTGACCATGGCAAACATTCCTTTAGAGACATAGTTTCCCAGTCGAGTTTGTCTTTATATTTTTCGATAAATTCCAACGACCATGGAAGATTATCATTTAAAGATAACTTTTTCCAATTAATATGTTTAATTGACTCTATGTCTGTTTCTTTAGTAAATAAATTCTCGAAAGTATTTACATAGCAAAATCTTTTCTTTTTTAATACATAATCAGCAAACTTTTCACTAGAGAAATTGAGTATTAAATCTTTCTCTTCATCAGACATAAAACAAGGACATATACTTTCAAGGGCCTTTGATAATTCTGGTTTAAAAGTTTTACAAATTTCAAGATTTTGAATAATTTTATCATTTTGAATTAAGTTTGCCCAATTTAAGCGTGATTTATATTTGTTAAGCAACTCAAAAGACCATGTTAAATAATCATCAATAAAAAACTCATTACTATACTCAATTAAATAGGTATTAAACTCTTCAAATTTTTCCTCATTCCATTGAATGAAATTATTAGAACCAACATAATACCAATTTAAAATTTCTTTATATTTTCGCAGTTTTTCGATAGGAATAACCATTCTTAAACTATACATAGCTATAAAGTAATCACTGTTCCTTAAAATAAAGCGTTCATATTTTTCAATATCCATTTTTTGAATATGCGAATATAGGAATTAATGAATATTTTTTTATTTTGGGTTGCCCAAAAAATAGTAGTAATACTGATAACATATTTGTAATATTCTGATTTCACCAACCTAAACAACTATGACATCGGAATAACCATTGTAATTTATTTGACATTCTATTACTATTTTAAAATAAAAACACAATTGCAATCAGATGTTAAAACATTTTTCTTGAAACTATTATCTTTATATGAACGAAAAGAACTAAAAAAGGAAGAGAAAATTATGAAATTATACATTTTTGATCAATGTAAAAGCATGTTTTATTACAAAAATTAAGAGTGAAGAATACCTTTTGTACTGTTTTAGTCTTTAAAGTGATTGTATGCTTCTAATACATCATTGAAATACTTTTCTTGGCTTATTCTTGCGTTTGGGTGATTTGCATTGATATATATTCTTTTAGCATCTTTTATTGCCTCACAGGTACCAAAACTAACCATTTCATTTAATCCTAAATCATTTTTAAAAAAAAAATAGGTATTTCCGAAAATAATAACATCAGGATTAAATTCATTGATTTGATTAAATAACAAATCTTTAGAAAAATTATAATAATCTTGAAGTTCATTTTTAATTGATTGAGAACCTCCTCCAGTTTTTTTAACATTTATGTATGCAATCTTTTTCAAAGCATCAACAAATGATGGGTCATCATAATAATAAGGAACTTCTTCCCATGTATTATTGTTCAAAATACCATTTGTTACATAAACTATGTTTGCAAAGGTATTTGCCCAGCCTTTACGGATACCTGATTCGGTTTTCAAGTCGTTAATTGCCAATCTCAAATCATATGATTCATCTTCCCCATTGCTGTTAGCATCCTTTAAAACCCATAATAATTTAACATTAGCATTTTTATAATCTATCTCGTTTATTATACCATCAAATATTGGTGGTTTATCAAATGATTTGGCTATATTTTCGATTTCATGGTTAAAGTTATACATTTTCATTATAATAGTAAATAAATTTAGGAAAAATTTCATATTTAATGTTTAAAATTGGATTTAAGTAAATATTTGAATACATTATAAAATGTTAAACCTTTTCTTTTACAAAACGAACATGATGAAAAGATTTAATTGCCGTAGCTCTTTCAATATCTGTTGAAATATCTAAAATATTATCGCAACTTGAACAAATAAATATCTCTCCCATTCGATTCTTTATATCCTTGGGTTCGGAAATAAATTGAATTGATTTATCATCTGATATATCTGGAATATTAAAACCTAACTTAATTAAATTTTTTAATCTAAATTTAAAATCTTCATTTGATAGATTTTGTTTTGCAAATCGAAACCAATGCTTGCCATTTAAAATACCACTATTAATAATATGATTTGATGAATCTTTATTCGTAATAAACCAATTAAGTACATTTTCATATTCTTTAGAATTAATGTCTTTTGATTCCATTTCATTCCCGCATTTATTACAAGATAAAACACCCAGGTTTCTGTGTCCTTGTTTATGACATTTATATTCTTGACGTGTTTGGTTTAAAATAGATATTCGCCCTTGAATAACTTCGTCCGAACAACATGAATGACAGTAATTACAAACATACCAACCACATTGATCCGAATCATAACCATCTGGCTTGCATTTTACAGAATCACGACTATCTACTACTTGTTCACATTTCCCATTTAAACAATGAGTTAAATATATATCATGACCATTTTTACTACATATTTCGTTATTACATTGAAAAAGATTAACACCCCAAAATGCATAGTTTGATTTGTCTTTGGGTTTTAAAATATGATTACATTCTCTACACTTTAAATGCTTTAAAAAATGATTCGCTTTATTAATTAAACTTAGGTATATCTCTAAATCTTTTTCTTTAAAGGGAACCTTTAAAATCGTCAAAAAATCTAAAAGTGTGTATTTTTCCCATTCACTTGAATTGTGTAATTTCCTTGATGGTTTATAACACTTCTGATTTGCACACAACCAAAATTCGAGTCCATTTTCATCTTCAATTGCAGTATCAGTCCTATAAATTGTTGCTTTTCTACCATCGCATATTTGATGTAATTTGGCTTTTTGATATTGGTTTCTTTTGAATGAAATTTTCGTTTCAACTACTTCTCCTTTATCATTTTTAATGTTGTCAATAAAAGCAATGCATCTACCCTCACACTCATCAAAATATCCTTTTATTTCAAGAATGTCTGAGGGATCATTGATTTGATTAAGAATTAAATTATAAATTCTTTTTATTGCTTCATTTATTTGTTTTCTTGTTTCTAATAAAACTTTAGAATTCAACTCTGAAATGGTATTGAGTATAATACTTGTAGAGTAATCTAACTTTGTATTATCAACCGCTTCAATTAATTTACTTGTATTGTAATCTATTGTATTAATTGATGTTAACTCTTCAATTGAAATCTCTATTTTATTCTCATGGATATATTTTAAAACCTTTTTTACAAACTTCTTTTGATCGGAAGGAATGAGTGTTATTGTATATAATTTAAATTCTTCAAATTCAAGATTCGGATGAAAGTCTTCAAGCCATAGCAATAATCTAATATAAACTGGGCAAATTCTTAATAATTCTTGTAATATACTTTGATAATGATCAGGAGCAAATGATTTAGATGTAGTTAATATCTGTTTTATATAATTAATTTCAAGTTTTTTTGATTCTTCTTCCAAATCATTTATGATTTTAAAGAATATATTAATTTTATCCTCAGAGGAACACAAATTGAATATTTTTTTTTGATTTTGCTCTTCGGTTTCTATTATAAAACTTGCAATATAAGAGATTTGACATACTGAAGAATATTTTTCTAGCCAGAACATATGTGATAATTCATCATTAGAACCATTTTCTACTGAATAATCAATAATATCTTTAATTCTATCAAGTACAATAACTTCAATTTCACTATTGTTATTTTTGAAAAAATCCTTAACAGCTTTTATCTGCTCAAACTTTTCTTTTGTATCTATAAAACTGAACTTATCAAGTATTTTGTTGAATATATTTTTTTGGTCATCGAAGCTACATTTTTGAATAATCTTATTTCTAGTTTGTAAATCTGAATTCATCAAATTATCAGAAATATAATCAACTTGACATGTTTCAATAAAACCATCAAGCCACAAGGCATGAGCTGTAATATCACTTATTTCCAATTCAATTGTTTTTGATAATGTTAGATAGCTATCTGGGAAATAGTTTTTACATACATTAAATACACCTTTGATATAATCTAAATCTTTATTTAAGGTTGTTTTTAATTGAATAATAATAAAATCCTGAAATTGATTAAATAAATTATGATTAATGTTATCATTTTGATTTTGTTCTAATAAGGTTTTAATCCTTGAATGAATTGCATTTTGAATAAGATTGAAATCTGAATATCTCCCTTTTTCTGTTAATATTGTGAGAAATTCGCTGAATAAGAAACTCAAGTCAGTTTCGTTAATTAAGAGTCCAACTTTAACTGCTTCAAAATTACCCTCAGGTTTTTTTGAAGGTTGGGAGAAGAAACAAACCACCTCGTTTTGTTTAAAAATGGAAAGATATTGTTTGTTTTCTATACTATTTTCATGAAAAAACAAGTCGCCTAATTTTATGTGTTGAATAAATCCATAATTCGAGTTTTTAGCTTTATCGTGAAACCACTTTACAAGTCCAATGTATTTATTATTTTCTTTGTGATTCAATACCTTTTCGCTAGCTAAATAGTTTGAAACATAATTATACATTTCTTGATTGAGTTTTGATGTAGGTTTATTGTCAATAACAAATCCATTTTTATGCAATATGTAAATTAATACTTCTATACTTAAATTAAATTCTATTGCTGCTTTTGCCAATCTTATTTCTTTCATAATTTGTATAATTTAATTTTTTAACTATACACTAAATCCATACCCTTTTTAATAGTTTAGAAATTTCTAATTCTTCATTATTTTAAAATATGAAAATGTTCCAATTTTTAAATAAATTCTAAAATATTTTTAGCTTAAATCCTTATAATTTAAGATTTTTGTATCTTTTTGAAAGATTTCAATAACTTTTATTCTTCTTATAAAATCATTTAATTTCATCAATGTATCATTAATTTATTTAATTGTTGTTGCTTCGTGTTTTTCGAATTTATATTTATTACTCATTTTATTATTA
>CAYVDH010000007.1:0-48420 GCA_964450355.1 uncultured Flavobacteriaceae bacterium | reverse complement strand
TTTGTTGATTATGCGATAAACAACTCGAGTAGATTTGTTTTTGAAACATTTCTTCCATCATGCTTCTATTGCTTCCATACAAACAATAGGTAACATGTTTATGTTTTTGCCAATATGAACGCAATAATTTTTGAAACGACTTTGATTCAGTAAAATTTGCAATGTTTTGAAATTCATCAAAACACATGATTATTCTAATTTTCTTTTTTTCAGCAATTTTTTCAGCTAAATTAAGTATCTCTGCTATTGACTCAGTTTTGCTTTTCCAATTAAAATCAATTTCTATATTTTGTGTTGGGTCAGGACTTAATGATATTTTTGGTGTTAACGATGAAAGTAATTTAGAAAGTATAGTCCTTACTTCGTCAAAAGTATTGTAAGTGCTTGATATAATTTGTTTTGAAATTGTTTCAAAAAACTCTCTTTCTGTTCTAATACTGAATAAATCTATAAAAATAAATACAATCTTTTCATTTGATTTTAAATTGTTTGCAGCTTGTTTTACAAAAGAAGATTTACCCCATCTACGTGGTGAAATAACGATTTGATGAATACCGCTAGTTAACTCTAATTGAAATTTATGAAGCTCCTTTTGCCTGTTTACAAAATAAGTATTATCTACTATTTGTCCATACATAAAAGGTGTTTTATCTATTTTCATTTCTACAAATATAAATGAAATTTGAAAAAGTAACAATGTTGTTACTTACAATGTTGTTACTTACAATGTTGTTACTAAAATTTTTCAACAAAATAACGCATTAATTCCATGCCGTATTTATGGCTTTTTTCAGGGTGAAATTGAACTCCCATCATGTTGTCTTTTTTAAAACCTGCTACAAATTCATTTCCGTATTGACAAGTTATTAGTACATCGCTTGTATCGTGGCATTGTATGTAATACGAATGTACAAAATAAAACCTTGATGGATCAATTAAATTCATTTTTAAATTTTCGTCTTTAACTTCTACAAAATTCCAACCCATATGTGGTACCTTAAGTTCTGAGTTTTCAAATTGAAATTTTTTCACTTCAGCATTCATCCACGATAACCCTTTTAATTCTCCTTCTTCACTTTTTTGAGTCATCAGTTGCATGCCTAAACAAATGCCTAATACTGGTTTTTTCAATTCCATTACTGCTTTATTTAAAACAGGCACTAAGCCTAAATTATTGATTTTACTCATACCTGCATCAAATGCTCCAACACCAGGTAATATTAATTTGTCTGCATTTAATATATCATCTGGATTGTTAGAAATAAGCACATCTATAACACCTATTTTTTTTAGCATGTTCTGTATGCTTCCCAAATTTCCTAATCCGTAATTGACTATTGTTATCATGCAATTCTATTCTTAGTTAATCTCACTGTATAAAATTCAATTGCCCATGAAATGGGTTTTAGTAATTGGTATTTATATAAATAACAAGGAAAATGTGCTATTCTTTCTATTAGATTTTTTATTAAGCTATAACTCTTTTCTTTCTCATCAATGATTCTAAGTAAATTATTTACTCTTTTTTCTTGTTTTTTCAATAACCATTGATAGGAAGCCTTACCCATTTTTTTTAGTTCATCCAAATGATTGTATCCATGTGTTAGTTGAAGTGAAATTTCTTCAATACTATTAGCATTTAATAAAGGATACATCTCGTATTTTTCGTACAATTTTAAATCTCTGTATGCAATCAGTGGCAATGATGCCATAATTATTTCATACACTGCACAAGATGAATACCAACTTCTGCCAAATGATCCTATTCCAATATCTGAATGAGATAAAAAATGAAATAGGTATTTTCTAAGCATTTTAGGTAGCCAAATGACATGATTTTCTATGCCTAATTCTTTAATTAACTTTTTACTGGCTAGTACATCGCTTCCATATTCCAATAATATCAAGCAAGAATTGGAATTAGTTTTTTTTATAAAGTCATTAAAACCATTGATAAGTCTTTCGTTTCCCTTGTAATGATCACTATTTTCAGACATGGTCCACTCTTGTCTCCCATGTTGAATTATTTTAAATTCAAACGAATTAATTTGGTGTTTAAGCTGCAATAAAGTTTCATCTTTTAATTCGATTGTATTTTCAAAAAAATGGAGGTAATGATAAGGAATGTTTTCTGTGTGAATTGCATTTCCTCTTATTTTAATGATTTGTTCTTCGTATTCTTTGTTTGTAGGGTCTATAGCTAAATATTTGGCATGTTGTATGCCTTTAAATTGAGCTATAGAACACAATGTGATATTAAACTCCCATCGGTAAGGTATGAGTCTTTTTGATTGTTTAAATGGCCATTCTGACAAATCCGTTCCAGCAGGAAAATAAATATCCAATTTGATGTTGGCTTTATTTAAAAAAGCTGCTGAATAATCTGTGCCTATAAAAAAATCATATCCCTTGAATGTATTGATAATTGTTTGTCTATTGATATCAGAAAAATTATCCTCTTTCCAACCTAATTTTATAATATCAATGTCAATGTCTTGGTCAGTATCGGCTTGTGGACTGAAATGATCAAATTCGTTCAATAAAAACAATGTTACCTTGTATCCTTTGTCTTTTAAATACAAAGCAGATGGCAACATCATGTTGTTCATGTTGCCAACACAAGCTATTTTATTTATTTTTTTCAATCCAGTTTAGCAACTCCGTAGTATTAACATTCAATAAACCTATACCTTCTTTTCCAAAATTATCAGCTCCATACACTACATATATTTTATCCTCATATAAAAATGAACAAGGGTAAGCTCTGGTTTTGTCCCAATTTTCTTTTTTTACTGAATCAAAAATTGAATTGCAAATGGTCCAATCATTTAGATTTTCACTGTAAGCAGCCCCTAATTGATATCCATTGTTTTCTTCAACATATGAATAGGTCATAAAGTAATATTTATCAGAAATTCTGATGATATTTGGTGCAGCAACATTGCTTATTTTATCGTTAATTGGAATGTGTATTTTATTTTCTGATTTCCATTCAATTCCATCATTTGAAAATGCTGATCTGATATCATAAAATGATTTGTAATCTGTATTCGAATACCTTTCTATTCTTCTTCCACTTAAATAATACATTCGCCAACCGTTGTTATATGGCATGACAAATGGTGTGGATACCAACCATGGATCGTGTATGTTTCTTTGATGTACCGGTGATGGTGAATACTTTTCGAATGATAATCCATTGTCTTTTGAAATGGCTAATCCAGCAGACACTTGGTACATGTCGTTCTCTAAGTTAATTCTACCGCTGTAATACATCCATAATTCATTGTTTCTTTTAACCACACAACCACTGTATAATCCATTGTAATCAAAGTGTGACTCAGGACCATTTTCGAGTACTGGGTTTTCTGAAATATTTAAAATTTGACTTGTGTTATTTATATCAATTTCTATATACCCAACTTGTGGATTGTATCTCTCGCCTCTGGTTGAAAAATAAATTCTGAAAATTGAATCATGCAGATGGTAAGGAATGCACATAGCAGTATGACTTTTCATGAAAGGAAATTGTCCATTTGCCTTAAAAATACAATTTGATTTATTCCAATTTATCATGTTAAAATTTCTTAATGTCCGAACTGTGTTTTTCTATGGCTACAGACCTGGTTCCAATGAATACTTGGTCGTCTTCTGTGTTACCCAGTATTAATGTTCCTGCTCCAATTACATTGTTTTTCCCTATGTTTATAGAATCTCTTAAAGTGGCATTTACACCTATGAATGTTGCTTCTCCTATATTTACAAATCCTGAAACCACGACATGCGAAGTTAAAAAACAATGGCTTCCAATTTGGCTGTGATGACCTATGTGATTACCACTCCAAAGTACTACATTGCTACCAATTTTTACATAAGGTTGAATGGTATTGTCTTCATATATAAAGGTATTGTCACCAATTTCATTGTTTCCCCAAATTTTAATTTTTGAATGCACATAAGTAGCAAGTTTGTAACCTTTGGCTTTGGCTTCGTTGTACAAATCTATTCTTACTTTATTTAATTTAGTATATCCCACTGCAATGTACATTTCATATTCCGAAGGAGGATAATTTTCCGTTATTTCTTCGAATGGTGTTACAGGCAATCCCAACAAAGTTTGGTTCTCAATTCTGTCTTTATTTACACAAAATGCTATCGGTTCATATTCACTGTCTTCTTTGAAATACCAATAAACTACCTCAGCAATTGCAGCTGTTCCAAAAATGATTAGTTTTTTATTTTTTTCCATTCTGTTAATTTTTTAGTTGATTAAATGGGATGACAAAAAATCCATAAAAATGTTCCATTAAATCTTTTGAAGAATAATTTAAAAGCTCAGGATTTTTTATTTTAGTCATGTGCCAATATAATTTTTCAGTTGCTCCCCATTTCTTTTTAAAATCATAAACACCTGCTTCTCGGCTAGCTGTTCCACCCCAGTTCCAATATTTATAACCTTTGGCAGCTAAGTCTTTCATGGCCTGAAAAATAAGCAAACTACTAGGCTGTAAATTTCTGTATTCCACATCGGTACCAGGAGTATAATATTCAACGGTTTTATTGTATTGAAAGACCAACATGGCAGCAATTTTTTTACCATTGAGTTTTGCTATGTATAGACTGTAATGTTTTTTTGAAATGAAAGTCGGAATATCAGTAAAAAAAGAAAGGTGTTTAACAGGTGCTCCAATTGCTCCCATATTTTGAGCATGAATTTGATGTAAAAATTCCCAATCTTCTTTATTTCCATCTGATAATTCTACCTCTACTCCACTTTTTAAGGCTTTTCGAATATTGCGTGGACGTGGGTCTTCAAAAACAGCCATTAAGTCATTTTCAAAATGTTCAGAAAAATCAGGCATTTCTGTTACCTGACCTATTCTTTCTGATACATTGTTTAGTTCAATATTTGCTTTAACTAAATCAAGTTGGTTTGCTAAAAAATAATTACTTACAAGATTCCAACTTAAAGCATTTATACTTCCACTCCAAGTTTCTAATGCTTTTAATAAAGCCATTTGAATGTCAGTATTATTTTCATCTTTTACTAAAAAACAACCATTAGAACCAAAGTAAGCTAAGGAATTTATGACATTTCCTATTTCGGTTTCTTTTAATAATAATGGCAATACACCCAACCAGTCATTATTTTCACTTTTACAAACAACAACATAAGCCTTGCATTGTAAATGATTTTCTAATAAAAAAAGGTATTCTGAATGATGAAAAAACAAGGCATTTTCACATTCATTTATCCAAAGATTATAATTAACAACTACTTGCTTTAGTTCTGTTATATCTGTAATTAGATTATTCAATCAAAAATGTTTGGATGAGAATAAAATTATTTAGCAGCTAGTTGTTCTTTAAATGCTTCTGCTGTTTTTAAAATACCTTCTTCTAAATCTACTTTTGCTTTAAAATCCAATATTTCAAAAGCTTTATCTACACTTGGAATACGTAAAGCTATATCTGCACTTAGTGGTGCACGGAAAATTATTTTTGATTTAGAATTTAGTACTCTACATACTGTTTGTGCTAATCCTAAAATAGTAATTACAGCTCTTGCATTACCTATATTGAAACTTTCTCCTATAGCTTTAGGACTTTCTAAACATTTAAATAAACAATCCACAAAATCATCAACAAAACACCAAGCACGAATTTGATTGCCATCGCCATCAATATAGATGTCTTCGTTGTTCAACGCTTTTTTTATGAATATTTGAATGGCACCTTCGCCTGTTTGTCCCGGTCCATACACATTGAATGGTCTAACAGTAACTACCGGTAAGTGGTATTTACTGTGATAAGCATGAGCTAAATGTTCACCTGCCAACTTACTCACTGCATAAGTCCATCTTGCTTCTCCTGTAGTTCCAGCCACTGTCTGATCGGTTTCTGAAGAACGGAATGCCATTGAACCAAACACTTCTGAAGTTGAAAAATCAATAAATCTCTCTACTCCTCCTATTTGATGTGCTGCTTCTAAAGCATTAGCAGTTCCAATCATGTTCACTCTCATTGTTTTTACTGGATCTTTAATTACTGTATCTATGCCAGCAATACCTGCCGCATGAACTATGATATTGCATCCTTTCATGCTTTTTTCAAGCAAAGGATAATCCAATACATCGCCTTTTACTATGGTCATGTTTGGATGATTGGCATAACCACTGTCTGTTAAAGTATCTCTGTGAAAATTGTCATAAACAACAATTTTGTTGTCGTTAATTAATGTTTTGATGAGGGTATTGGCTATGAAACCTGCTCCTCCTGTAATGAAAATCGTTTTGTTTTGCATTTTTTATAACTGATTTAATGTATTTATAATGTGTTGAATTTCTTGCTGTGTTAATTGTGGATACAATGGTATAACCAAACCATTTTGCCAAGCATTGTAAGCATTTGGAAACATAGTAGCCGAATTCAAATGGTATTTGTTTTGATAATAATCCATTTGTGGAATGCATTGAGCTCCATAATTAGAGCCTATTCCTATTTCTTTTAATTTGGCTATTGCCTCTGCTTGGCTTATGCCATTGAGTATGATATGAAATGATTGCCATGAATGGTAATACCCTTCATGTACTTTGGGAAGTATTAATTTAGGATTATTGATTTCGTTTAAATAAGTTGTTGCTATTTTTTGTTTCTCATCCAATATGAATTGAAAGCGTTTGAATTGTGAAAGTACCAAAGCTGCTTGAAAGTCTGTCATGCGGTAATTAAAACCTGCTTCGGTAAAACCAGTATGACCTTTAGTTGGATCTACACCATGATTGCGAATGACTTTACATTTTTCTATATATGCTGCATCTTTGCTTACAATTAGTCCACCTTCACCACTGGTTATGGCTTTGCGAGGATGCAATGAGAATGAAGCAGATTGTCCAAATGTGCCTGTTTTGCTACCATTGTATTCGGCTCCTAAGGCACAAGCTGCATCTTCTAAAAACAATACATTGTGTTTGTCACAAATTAATTTTAAAGCCTCAACATTAGCTGCTAGTCCAAATTCGTGAACAGCAAGTATGGCTTTTGTGTTGGCATTTATTTTTTCTTCAATTTTACTGACATCGATATTGAATGTATCTAATTCTATATCAACAAATATGGGAGTAGCACCCACAAGCTCCACCACATTAGCCGTAGCCACATAAGAGAAAGCTGGAACTATAACTTCATCACCTTTGCCAATGTTGTTTATTTTTAACATCAAGTGCATAGTGGCAGTGCCATTGCTTACCGATGCTACATGGCAATTACCAAGGTATTCGCCTACATATTTTTCTAAAGCCAATACATTTTCACCTTGCACCAACATGCCAGTTTTTAGCACATCTGTAACGGCTGCTATGTCTGTATCAGTGATGTATGGTTTGGTTATGGGAATCATGGGGATTTTATGATTTTTGAATTTATGGATTTTTGAATTTTACTAATTAAAATTTACTTTTATAGCAGTATATATCCTTCTCCAATGGACAAGGATTTAGGATGAGGTAATCTTCTTCCACTTACTCCCTACCATGGCAGGCGCTACTACCCATTCGTAAGGATAACTTTCTGAGGCGGTTTTTGCTGCTTTTATGACCTCAAATCCCAATATGTTTTCGTGGTAATCTATAGTTAGTGTTGTTGAAGCATTGTGAACTCCTACTGTCATTAAGAAATTACCCGGAAGCAATTGATTTTCTATTTCTACTTCAAACGTATTTTTTCCTTTGTTCAATTCAAAAGGCTCGTTAAAGTATGTATTCAAAGCATGAAACAATATACTGCCGTCTTTATCACTTATTTTCACATCCAAAGATACTCTTGGTATTTCCATGGATGAATTGATATGAAATCTTAATTTGATGGGCGAGCGATACAAGATAGTATTGGTAGATTCATTGTCTTCTCCTAACAATTGAATTCTCTCTATTTTAGCTTCTGCTGTACCAATTCCTTTTTTGTCAATGACAATGTCACCATCGTTTTCAGTGGTATTTATTTTGAGGTATTGAGTGACGCAATCGTTGATATTTCCAGCAAAATCCAAAGTGCCGTTTTTCATCACTATACCTGTATGACATAAGGCTTTTACAGCTCCCATGTTATGACTTACAAAAATCACTGTTCTGCCTTCACCACTTACATCCTTCATTTTTCCCAAACATTTTCTTTGAAACTCCACATCTCCTACCGCCAACACTTCATCTACTATCAATATTTCGGGTTCTAAATGTGCAGCAACAGCAAAAGCAAGTCTAACATACATTCCACTGGAGTATCTTTTAACTGGAGTATCTATGTATCTTGCAACACCACTAAAATCTACTATTTCATCAAACTTACTTCGTATTTCAGCCTTGGTCATACCAAGTATGGCCCCATTTAAAAATATATTTTCACGACCCGTTAAATCAGGATGAAATCCTGTGCCTACTTCTAACAAACTTGCAATACGACCTTTTACTTTTATACTGCCTACACTAGGAGCCGTTACTCTTGATAACATTTTTAGCAAGGTAGATTTTCCTGCACCATTTTTACCAATAATACCAACTACTTCCCCTTTTTTTACTTCAAAATTAACGTCTTTAACAGCCCATACAATGTCGCCTTTTCTAGCAGCCATGGTTCTGTCGTTTTCTGCTATGTCATCATCATTTGATTTGCCTTTAATTTTTTGAATTAAATGCTTAAATTCTTCAGCAAATGAGCCAATACCTATCTCTCCTAAACGGTATTGTTTACCCAGATTTTCTACTTTTATTACTACTTCCTTATTCATCATATTACACAGTATCCATGAATGTTTTTTCCACCCTATTAAATACCACTATTCCTAACAATAAAATTACAATTGCAAATAAGGTGCTGTATAAAATTAATAAAGGATTGAATATGCCACCGCAATCAAATCCATATTTTACTGCCTCAATGATGGATGTTAATGGATTTAGTTTTAAAATAAAACTGATTTGTGGGTTAGTTACTTTGCTCAATGGATACACCACTGAGCTGGCATACATCATCAGTTGAACACCAAAACCTACTAAAAATGTAAAATCGCGGTACCTGGTAGTTAAGGATGAAATGATTAAACCAGAACCCAAACCAATCATTGCCATCAATAACAAATAAAATGGAATAAGCAATAAAGTGGTATTAGCTTGTATGTCATTACTATCTTGTAGAACATAATATAGCCAAACTGAGATGAGCAGTAAAAATTGTATTCCAAATTTAAGTAAATTAGATAATACTACTGATACAGGTACAGCTAAACGAGGAAAATATACCTTTCCAAAAACGCTGGCATTGGCTACAAACGTATTGGATGTAGAGGTAAGGCAAGATGCAAAATAGTTCCAAAATGTTTGACCACATAAAAAGAACAAGAAACCTGGTTTGCCTTCGGGAGTAAGTTTAGCTAAGTTTCCAAATATGACTGTGAAAATAATGGAAGTAATGATGGGTTGAACAAAAAACCAAATAGGGCCAAGCACAGTTTGTTTATATACCGCCACATAATCTCGTTTTACTAACAATGATATTAAATCTTTGTACTTCCACAGCTCTTTTAAATTGAGGCTGAAAGCATTTTTTTTATTGCTTATTTCATAATCAAAATCGTTGATCATTCTATTGGTTTCAATATTTTGGGTGATACTTTTATTTTCAAACAATTGCCTAAAGATTCAAAATAAATGATGAATTCTTTCTCGTTGTTATTTTCAATTAAAATGCCTTCTAAATCTTTCAGTTTTCCTTGAGTAACTACCACTTTAGTTCCTAATTCAATGTGTTTATTGTAAGGCAATTCGGTGGTGTCATATCCGTATTTCACTATGGATTTGATGGTATCTATTTCAGATTGTTTTACAATGGCTATTTTTCTATTGTGTTTTATGATGTTTACCACACCTGGTATATGAAGTGTGTCTATGTATTTGGTTGTTTTTTGTATGAAAATATAACCACTGAACAAAGGTTTTTCAACGGATTTTTTTCTATCACTCCATTGGCTTAAGGTTTTGATTAGGGGGAGGTAAACAATGAGTTTTATTTGTTCCAATCTCTTAGCAACTTTTCGTTCTTGCCTCGACATTGTTCTGATAACATACCATTGTTTTTCTTCATTTTCTTTTTTCATGGCGCTGCCCCTTCAGTCCCATTTTTTGGCTGACAATTGTGTCTGTAACCTAGTTGTATCAATGGTTACAACATTTATTATATTTTATATAAAAAAACAGCATTTTCAGCTATTTTTTTACATTTCTTTTTGCCAAAGCAACAAAGCATAATCTTCAAGAGAAACTTCATTTTCTAGAATTTTATATGTTACTTTTTTACTTATTTTTTTTTCAATTTTTTCGCAAAGTTCATTGAGAAAACTTTTGTTGATTTGTCCTAAAAAAACCAGTTCAATCTTATCGCTATCAACACCTCTTGCAAAGCTGCCTATTAAATATACTTTTTCTAATTCGCCTAATTTTGATACCACATAGTCCACTATCCAGTCCAAACCGATGTATTTGAATACAATGTTATTGATGTCTTTGTAGAGAGGATGAGAGGTATTGGCTTTGAACAATTTTTTGTTGCCTACAAATTCTGTTTCAAGCATACCTGCTTTTTCAAATTTGTTTAATTCTAATCTAATGGCATTAGTACTTTCGCCAAATTCCGACTCTAAATGCCGTAAATACGATTTAGTTTGGCTGTTTAAAAAGAATTTTAAAAGCAGCTTTACCCTTGTCTTTGAAGATATTAGGGTTTCAATCATAGTTTATTTGAGTAGCAAAACTACTCATTTTATTTTAAAAAAGAAAAAAATAGTTACTTCTTTTTAACAACAGAGCCATTAAATGTCCAATTTATTAAAAACATAGGGCGAATTCCTATCGGAACCGGGCTAATCCGCTCATACTCCTCGTTCCGCTTACGCTTCACTGCGGGGTAACCGCTACTATCCCTTTCGCATGCTTACGCCTGAGTAATTGCGGAGAATATAATTTTCTAAAAAAGTAAATGAACAAATTTGGAAAAATCAAAAGCAAACAAAATAGAAAATAACCTAGCCAATACCACGTAAATTTAATAGCTTTGCGATATAAAAGTTCGTTTATGAGGAAGTTAGCGGTCAGGCTAAAAGATGACAAGAAAATAAAATGTGAAAGTTGTAATATAAGAGAAATAGAAGTTGAAGTAATTGCTGACGTAGGACAAAATCCCTATCGTTTGTGTTTGGCTTGCAACGACAGACTATTAAACAAAGTATTAAGACCTTTGGAGTTTTTCAACTTAACCGCAATTCACGGACATAACTACTATTTACACGATGATTTTTATGATTACGACACAGGAGAAGCAACGCAATCAGACATTGAAGTAATTGACGCTGAAAAATTTCCATTTCCAGACTTTCAACAAATCAAAAATGATTTAAACAGACTTATTGACTTTTCATTTGTTCAGTATTTCACAGACGACTTTGTTATAAACAAACTTAAATCGTTCGATAAATTGGAAGTTCTTAAAAGACTGAAAGAAAAGGTAGATTATAACAGAAGCGTCAATTACAAAGCCTATGAAATAGCTGGAAAAGTAGTCAGTAGAGCAGCAGCTGAATGGATAAAAAATGAATTTGCTAACAGACGAGAAAATGAACTTCAAATTTTTGCAGAACCAATAGCAAAATGTCTTGACTTTGATGAAGCATTTGAAATTCTTACCAAAGAACTAGAAAACGGAGACGATAAATTTTTATCCGAAAATGTTTCTGTACTTCTTTATTTCCAAAACGACCAAACACTTGACTGGATTGAAAAAGTTAGTGACAGGATGAAGAATATCTCTTCAAGCTGGGGACAACTAGCAGCAAGTTCAAAATTCTCTTGGGACAGAGCAAACAAGTGGTTGACAATTGGACGACCATTGAGTTTGGTAGCACTTGACTGTTTAATATATTGCACAACAAATGGAGAAAGACTAAACCAATCACTTTGGCTACGACAACTGAACCCAAGACTAATTGACAACCCAAAACCTGAAATTATTGCTAACAGACTTTGTGAATACTTGACTATTGACAGTGTTCCGAGAACAAAAAATGCAGTAGAATCAATTATTGAGAATGTATTTAAAATGACAAAATAATAAAGCCTGAACCGCTAACAACACCTACCCGAAAGGCGGTGTTTCTGATTTTTTTAATAAATTTTTTACTTGTCTATTTAAGCTCATTTATGGTTTGCTTCACCTCATAAGTCAACATAAATCAAATTTAAAAGAGCATATTTTTGAAACAATTAAAGTTGAAGTTAAAATCTATATTTCCTTTACTAATATAGTATCTAAACAAATATCATGTAATTCAATAGGTACTAAATCAACTTTTTGAAATGGATAAAAAATACCAACTTTATAAGATTCGGGTTGCTTTACCAAAAAATTATCGTAATACCCACCTCCATAACCTAAACGATAATTTCTGTCATCAAAAGCTAGACCTGGAACAATAATTAAATCATATTTACCATTAAACAATTCACATTCAACAGGGTACAATGTACCCTTTATTCCTACTTCCAGTTCATTTAAAGATTTCAACACTCTATTTTCTAATCTTCTTTTAGGAAGTGTTTTTGGACAAATAAGAGTGATGTTATATTTGAGCAATTTAATTAACAATGGTGTTATGTCTATCTCATTGGCAATTGGAATGTATGCGTGAATCACTTTGTAACCATTTTTTAAAATTATTAGTTCCAACTGATCGCATATAAATTGGTCATATTCAAGTTTAACAAGTGTATCAAGTTTTCTCCTTTTCTCAAGCATTAATTTTCTAATAGTTTTCTTTTCTTCATTTATTTCCATTTTAAAAAATTATTTCGGACAAATATATCGTAAATGAAAATTATTTCCTACTTTTGCCCCTAGAAATTTAAATCAATGTTTTCGAAAACGTGTGAATACGGTATAAAAGCAATTATTTACATTGCTACGCAATCTCTTAAAGATAGTAGAGTTAAAATTAGCGATATTGTTGAAAATGTAGGTTCACCAGAAGCTTTTACTGCAAAAATTTTAGGTACATTAACAAAACAAGATATTGTAGAATCATATACGGGTCCATATGGAGGGTTTGAAATAGACAAAAATAAAATGAAAACTACTAAAATGAGTGAAATAGTCTTTGCCATTGATGGTGACTCCATCTATAATGGCTGTGGATTAGGTTTAAGTGAGTGTAGCTATGATAAGCCATGCCCCATGCATAACAAATTTGTAAAAATAAGAGAAGAACTTAAAAAAATGCTAGAAACAACTACTATCTACGACATGGCCATTGGTTTAAAATCTGGAGAGTCAATATTAAAGAGGTAAAAAAATTTGAACCTATTTACGACATTTTTATCGTAATAGGATTTTAAAATTAATCATATCAAACAATAACAACACATGGAAAGTAAAAATATCTTTAACGAATCTGGGATTATCATTACCATTATACTAATTGTAATTCCGATAATAGTTGCTTCTATCATAGTAATCTTTAGAGCTTATGCCGTCTTACAAAATTACCTCAAGAAAAAAGAATTAGAAAAGTTCAACAAATATCTCAAAGAATTAAGTCCCGAAGAAGTTCAAAAACTAAAACTACGAAAACAAGAACTTGAATTTGCTTTAACGAATAATGAATTATCTGGTTTAATCGACCCTATTGACAGTAAAGGTTTGGTTGGTAATGTTAGCTCTTCAGAAGAACTTCGCTTTATAGAAAAAAAGAAAAAAAGCCAACCTCGACCATATATTGAACCTGACCTCACAAAATTAATACTTTGGTATTTTGGTTGTGCTACTTTTTGGTTATTGTTTGGGACAACAATAGGTGAATATCTTGGGATAAAATTTTGTGCTCCAGATGTTGACCATTATAGTTGGTTGAGTTTTGGAAGACTACGTCCTGTACATACCAACTCAGTATTTTGGGGTTGGGCATCTTTAGCGATGATAGGGTTGGCGTATTATGTAATTCCAAGAGTGAGTAATGTACCTATTGTAAGTATAAAAACAGGTTATTGTTCGCTAGTTCTTATCAATGCTTCGGTAATTTTAGGAAGTTTATTTTTAATGGCAGGTATTAATAATGGTGGTGGTGAATATCGTGAATACATTTGGCCTGTAATGGCATTATTGGGTATTGGAGTAATCATTTCATTAAGAAATTTTATAAAAACCATTGCGAAAAGAACTACCAAAGAAATTTATGTTTCTAATTGGTACATTATTTCTGCGATGATGTTTTTATTGGTTATAGCATTTGTAGCCTATTGGCCAAGTTGGCAAACAGGATTGGGGGAAACCATAGTACAAGGTTATTATATGCATCAAGGAGTAGGAATGTGGTTTATGTTATTCAATCTAGGCTTGATGTACTATTTCTTACCACAACAATTAAACAAACCCATCTACTCATATAGTTTGGGAATTTTAGCATTTTGGGCACAAATTCTTTTTTATACACTTATTGGAACACATCACTTTATTTTTAGTGCCATTCCTTGGTGGTTGCAAACCATTGCTATTGTTGGAAGTGCAGGAATGATAATACCTGTGGTTGCAGGTACTACAAACTTTTTAATGACTTTTAAAGGTTCTTGGAATAAACTTTCGAATAGCTATACTCTACCGTTTTATTTAATTGGTATCATATTTTATTTCACGGGTTCATTACAAGGAACAGCAGAAGCATTTCGATTCACTAATTTGGTTTGGCACTTTACTGATTTCACGGTTGCCCATTCACACTTAACAATGTATGGTATAATATGCTTTATGTTATGGGGGTTTATTTACACTATCGTTCCACGATTAACTGGAAAAGAACCACCACAAATTACAGTTGGTGCACATTTTTGGTTGGCATTAATTGGATTATTATTCTACACTTTCCCTTTAATGTATGGCTCATCGCTAAGAGGCTTAATGTGGATGGACGGAAAACCATTTATTGAAAGTGTAGAAATTATGGCCCCTTATTGGTTGTGGCGAGCCATAGGTGGTTCTTTGATGTGGTTTTCGCACATTTTGTTCGCTTATAATTTTTATGTAATGATAAAACGTAGAAAAGAAATAATAATACCAGAATCGCCTATAGATATTTTGAAAGCAAAAGAAGAATTAGAAAATCAAACACTAACAAATTAATACAATCAAAATGGAATTTTTCAATAATCATAAAATACTATTCAGAACTGCATTAGGGTTATTCGTAGGTTTGACAATAATAGTGGCTATTTTACCAGCCATTAATAATCAAGAAAACAATGCTACTTTGCCCAATGCTATACCACTTAATGAAAGAGCCATTTTAGGTAAGCAAAGTTTTATAGCAAATGGCTGTGTAGCCTGTCATACCCAACAAGTGCGTAATGTAGATATGGACAAGATATGGGGAAACCGACCCGGAATTGCTGCGGATTATGCAGGAATAACAAGAACAGATTTTTGGCGAAACACAGCTACTTTGATGGGTACAGAAAGAACCGGACCCGACCTTACCAATATTGGAATACGACAGCCAAGTTTAGCTTGGAACTTATTGCATTTGTATCAACCCAGAGCAGTAGTCGTAAAATCAATAATGCCTGCCTACCCTTGGCTTTTTGAAATTAAAAATGAAGTAGGTAAAGCTGAAATTGAAGTCATTGTTCCTGATAATTTCAGAAAAGGTATCAATGGAAAAATTATTGCTACAAATGAAGCTCTCAACTTAGTGGCGTATTTACAAAGTTTAAAACAAACGCCCTTACCTGATGGAAAAACACCATTGGAATTTTTATACAAAAAAACAAAAGAACAAAATGTTGGCAATGGTAACAATTCAATTCTCCCTGATGGTCAAATGTTATATACTAAAAACTGTGTAAGCTGCCATCAAGCCAATGGTGAAGGTCTTAAAGGAGCTTTTCCTTCTTTAAAAGGTAGTTCCATAGTGTTAGGTAACGACCTTGAACTATTTGTAAATATCATCATGTTGGGCTATGATGCAAGACCTGAATACGCAGTGATGAATGACGTGGGGACAATTAACAATTTAACGCCCGAAGAAGTTACAGCCATCATCAACCACGAAAAAACAAGTTGGGGCAATAATGCCAAAACTGTAAGCCTCGATGAAGTTAAAAAAATTATGGATTTCATAAAAATAACAACTAAAAAATAGAATGATAAAAATGAAAGCAATTTTAATTCTGTTGTTCGCTTTGTCAATACAAATTGTATCGGCATGTCCTGTTTGCGAAAAACAACAACCAAAAATTACACAAGGTTTAACCCACGGTGCAGGTCCGCAAAGTAATTGGGATTGGGTAATCATTACAGTCATTACGACAATCACAGTGTTCACTTTTTTTTATTCATTAAAATATTTGATTAAACCAGGCGAGAAAAATAACAATCATATAAAACATTCAATATTAAGTAATTCATAAAATGAAAGAAGATAAAAGTAAAATAATACTATTTGTTGATGACGATTTGAAGCCTTTTGCTGAATTGTTTGCTCCTGTACAATTTGAGTTAGATACCCGAAAATTAACTGACGGAGAACATACTTTAAAACTTATAAGTAAATCGCCAACTGGTAGAGAAGGTATTCGGAAAATAAAATTTGTGGTTCGTAACGGTCCTGCAATTGCCGTTGAAGGACTTTCAGAAAACGGAGTGGTTGATGGAGTTATTCCTTTAATGATAAATGCTTATGATAAAGGCAATCAGAAAAAATTTATTATAGAGGGTAGTGAAACTCCTCAAAGTGTACCTAACTGGTTATGGATTTTATTGTTAGCGTTCTTGGGTTGGGCTGCATATTATATCATTACTAATTTTAGTCTTTAATACAACAAAACATGAAAAATGACATAAAAACTATTGATGACATTAAACTTTTAGTTGATAGCTTCTATAATAAAGTGCGTGAGGACAATTTGCTCGCTGATATTTTTAACAATAAAATTGAAGACCGTTGGCCACAACACCTTGAAAAGATGTATCGCTTTTGGCAGACAGTATTGTTTGAAGAACATACTTATTTTGGAAGTCCGTTTGTACCACATGCCAAACTTCCTGTTTCGGCAGAACATTTTGATCAATGGCTTAAACTGTTTTATGCAACTGTAGATGACTTATTTGAAGGAGAAAAAGCCACAAGAGCAAAATGGCAAGGCAAAAAAATGGCAGAAATGTTTCATGCAAAAATAGAATATTATAAAAATAATTCTGCTAAACCTATACTTTAATATTTACAACTAAATGTATTAGTAAAGAAAGTTATTTAAATACTACATTATGAAACAAAATTTAAAAAATGAATTAACCAATATAATAATAAAATGAATATTCAAGAAAATCAAATCATCGGAGAATTGGTAGCACAAGACTACCGCACCGCAGCTGTATTCAAATCTTTTGGAATTGACTTTTGTTGTAAAGGCAACAGAACCATTAACGAAGTTTGTGAAAGCAGAAACATTGAACCTTTATTGCTAATTGAGAATCTGGAGCAAGTAATTATTAATCAAGAAAACCAAATCACAGATTATCAATCGTGGCCTATTGATTTAATGGCTGACTTCATCGAGAAGAAACATCACCGCTATGTAATAGAAAAAACCTTGGAGATAAAACCCTATTTGAATAAAATTTGCAAGGTTCACGGAGACTGTCATCCTGAACTATTTGAAATCAACGAACATTTTAATTCAACTACAGAAGAATTGGCTCAGCACATGAAAAAAGAAGAGCTCATTATATTTCCGTATGTAAGAAAAATGATGAAAGCAAAACAAGAGAACTTAAAATTAACGGCACCTCATTTCGGAACAATTCAAAATCCTATTCAAATGATGATGGATGAACATACTAACGAAGGCGACCGTTTTAGAAAAATTGAAAAATTAAGCAATAATTATATGCCACCGCAAGATGCTTGTAACACTTACAGTGTAACTTTTGCCTTGCTCAAAGAATTTGAACAAGATTTACACCTACATATACATTTAGAGAATAACATTTTATTTCCAAAAGCTATTGAGTTGGAAAAACAATTAAATAAAACATAAATCATGGGGGAAAAAAACCATTTTTCTTAATTGTCCATACAGATTTAACTTCCAAGAAGTTTTTTAATTAACTTGATTCTATTATAACCTACAAATTTTATAATTAGAATATGTATTATTGCTTGTCTTTTTTTTTATTTGCCAACTATCAAACACCTACTTAAATACTTGCAAAGAGATGACCTGAAACAATTTAGAGCAATTATAAGAGGTCAAATCATTTAAAAAATATGAAAACTCGAAACCAAACTGAAGAGAATGAAATTAAAATGACAGCAATTAAACTATTTTGAAACTAATTAAAACATTAATAAATTCTAATATTTACATTTCTCTTGCAGCAGTTTTTCTAACTATAGAAACACAAATACAACTTGGAATGAAACCTCAATGGCATCCCTATTTGTTCATCATCTTCTTTGCTACATTAATTGAATATAATCTTCATCGATTTATAACTGTAACCACGAATAAAGAGGCTTTAAACTCTGACAAACACAAATGGATTAAAGAAAATCTGAAAGGATTTTATTTGTTGGTATTCCTCTCTGTGTTAGGATTTGTTTGTGTTATTTTTTTAGCAAAAAAAGATGTGCTGATTGCATTTGCTCCAATAGCTGCAATAACTGTGTTTTATTCACTACCTATATTCGGTAACAAGCGAACCATTTTCAGACTTAGAGAAATACCCTATTTGAAAATTTTTTTGATTGCATTTGTTTGGTCTTTTTCAACAATACTTTTACCTATCATTCAATCAGATATTACTTTCAACAATACTCACGTCATTGTAATGTTATTAGAACGATTCTTTTTTGTTTTTGCAATTACAATTCCTTTCGACATTAGAGATATCGAAGCCGACAAACAAGCAGGTCTGAAAACTATTCCATTACTACTCAACGAAAATAAATCATTAGTGTTTTCCTACTTATCTTTGATTATCTTCTTTCTCATTTCATTTATTCATTATCAACAGCTAAATTATTGGTTTATCATTTTTCCATTGCTTATTTCAACATTTACAACATTTTTCTTTTTATACTCCAAAAAAATCAGAAATTTACCTTTTTATCATTATGGTATTTTAGATGGAACAATGTTTTTACAGGGCCTATTGGTTTTGGTGTCCTATTATGTTAAAATATTTTTCATCAAATAATGATAAACAACCAGTTATTAAATAATGGAATAACAATTTCGTTAAACCCAACGTAAGATTATAAAATTTCAGTTCTTGGAATATTAAGTGCAGTTTGAGTAAGTTTCATAGCCGAAATTTAGATTTATCATATAGATTTAAAAACAAACATGTCAATTTACGGCCATTATTCAATTGAAAATTCAACCCAAATTCCGCATTAGGGTTTGTTATTCCATCAATTTGATGGCTCATTATAGGGCTAATTGTTTTTTATGGCTTAAAAGCTATACATATTAGTATTCATTCCACACTTCACATTATGTTTTCAATGCGTGGTAACCACTTCAATCTCATTCACATGCTTACGCCTAAGTAATTGCTGAGAGTATGATATTGAAAAGAAAATGAGCAAAAAAACATTTGGTAAAATCAAATCTAAGTGATTAATTTGTAATGCATTAAAAATGATTTCATGCCTTGAGACATGAGGTCATTAAGTGTAAAAAATAAAACAATGAAATTGAAAATAACTTCGCTTATACAACTGAATATTGATAGCATTGTGATATGAATGTAAGTATATAGGTAAGTTAGGTGGCATTAAGGAAAAACTTATGAGATTAATAACATCAATTATATTAATATTTATTTTTTCAAAGACTCTTTACAGTCAAGAAATTGAATTTGGAAAATATCGACTTTGTTATGATATGTTTTGGAGATGTCACTTCCAGAATCTAATTGAGTTGAAGTCTGATAGTACATATGAATTCACCTACTTGGACGATACTCAAACGAAAAAGTCTAGCGGAACGTGGAAAATAGACTCAAGTTTTATGGTGTTGACTCCATCTTTTATTCCTGACACAATTCAATTTAGATATGTGTTTGAAACATCAAATAAAAAGTTCAAAAAAAATGTAATAAGTATTAGTGAATCATTTAAAGTAATTCCAAAACTTGAAGTTACTTATTTTCAAAATGGAGAAAAGAAAATTACAGAAACTGACTCTTTGGGTGAAATTCAATATAAGGGAAAAGTTATTGACAGTTTGACTTTTTCTATAAAAGGTAGGGAATTAAAAATGATTCCGAAGGAAAAAGCCACGCCATCGATAATAAGAATTATAGTTGATTCAAACTTCAAGGATTTAGTATATCAGCAACTTGGAATAAATAAAATAATGATTCAAAATGGAAGAATGCTGATAAGATATAGAGACGGTGAAGATGGAGAATTAAAAACTGAATACTTTGAAAAAATTGAATAACGCCACCTACACGTTATTGCCAAAAGCGGGGCTTCAGTGCTAAATCGAACATTTATGCATTTTATGTATCTTTGTGCAAGATTGAGCATTTGTGCCTTTAAAACCCAGCCTTCGGCAATACCCAAAACGTTACAACCAAAGATAAAAAGACAGACGACACGACCAAGCAATGACTAAAAATGGACTCGACATACAGACCATAACGCCTAAGCAGACAGCCTTTCAAACTGACCGTGTTTTGCTTTTGGGACAAGTGACAGAAAAGGAAGAAAAAGCCCACCCTTCACATTTTTTAAAATTTCTATTGGCCAGCCGCACAAATGCCAATAATTCGTATTTTGCACCTCTTGTAAATAATATTTTATAAATGAAAAAAATTGACGGAACACCAAAGACAATCAGAGAGCTATTTACAGGAGTTAAATATACAATTCACTACTACCAGCGTGAGTACCAATGGCAGACAAAACAAATTGAAGAACTCATTGACGACTTGACCGAAGAATTCTTGGAGTTTTATTCCGACCAAGACGAAAGAGGTAAAGTATTGGAGTATGGCCATTATTTCATGGGCTCTATAGTTTTGACCGCTGACGATAACGCAATTATTGATGGACAACAACGCTTAACTTCTTTAACACTAATGCTTATTTATTTGTATCATCAGTTGGAAGACGAAGAAGAAAGAGCAGAAGTACTTCAACTGATTTATTCTAAAAAAGCCGGATCAAAGACATTCAATATTCATGTGCCTGAAATGCCTGAACGCTATGATGTAATGAACGCATTACTTCAAGATGAGTACATGGATGTTTCGAAACATTCAGAAACTATACGCAATATCTACAATCGATACGCAGACATTAAAGCAGTAATGAATGATACCTTGCCTAAAGCGGCATTGGATATTTTCAAGGACTGGCTTATTGACAATGTAGACTTCATTCGAATTGTGGCACAAACAGAGCAAGATGCTCACAAAATATTCGTTTCAATGAATGACAGAGGGTTGAGTTTAACTCCAACCGAAATGTTGAAAGGTTATTTATTGAGTAAAATTGAAAATGATAGTGTTCGACAAAAAGCAAACGACCTTTGGAAAAAAAGAATACTTGAATTAAAAGGTTTAGGCAAGGAGGAAGAAAGCGATTTTATTAAAAACTGGATTCGTTCTCAATATGCAGAAACAATAAGAGAAAGAAAGAAAAACGCCTTGCCAGGCGATTTTGATATTATAGGTACTGCCTTTCATAAATGGGTTAGAGAACACAATACGCAAATGAAATTGGTAAAGAGCAAAGACTTTGAAGACTTTGTTTTAAAACAGTTTGATAAGTTCAGTCAGATTTATCTTGACTTAAAAAAGTATTCCTTGACCCTTACTAAAGGCTTTGAATATGTTTTCTATAATGCTGACAGAAACTTCACTCTCCAATATCAATTAATTCTTGCTGCGATTGACCCTTCAGAAATCAAAGAAGAATCAGACAAAAAAATAAAATTGGTTTCTTGCTTTTTGGATTTGTACTTCACTCGTAGAATTTTCAATTACAAAACGGTTGACTATTCTTCCATTGTTTACAATGTATTTATGCTTTCTAAACGAATCAGAAGAAAACCACTGCCTGATTTGTTAGAAGTATGTAAACAAGAAATTACAGGCATGGAATTTCAATTGGAAACCATTGATGAATTCCGCTTGAATGGTTGGACTATCCGCTACATGTTGCATATCCTTACACGAGTAACAGATTACATAGAAACTCAAAGTGGAATTCCTTCCAATTTCAATAACTATATCAATAGAGAAATTAAGAACCCTTATGATATTGAACACATCATTTGCGACCACCACGATTGGTTTGTAGCTGAATACCCAGAGAAAGAAACTTTTGACCGACACCGCAATAAGTTTGGCGGCTTACTGCTTTTGCCTATGGACAAGAACAGAAGCCTGAATGATTTGATCTTTGATAAAAAACTACCAATTTATTTTGGTGAAAATTTACTGGCTAAATCACTGAACAGCGATTGTTACCAAAATAATCCGCAGTTTAAGCGTTTCTGTGAAGCCGAGAATTTACAGTTCAAACCATACACAATCTTTAATAAAAAAGCATTGCTGGAAAGACAAGAATTATATGAAGAACTCGCCAAGAAAATATGGAGCATAAATAAATTAGATGAACAACTGAATTAAAAAAATATGGCAATCAAAAAATCTGAATTATACAGTTCCCTGTGGGCAAGTTGTGACGAGTTAAGAGGTGGAATGGACCCAAGCCAATACAAGGACTACATACTTGTTTTGTTATTTGTAAAATATGTTTCCGACAAATATGCAGATGACCCTGATGCAATCATTTCAATTCCCGAAGGCGGTAGTTTCAAAGATATGCAAGCCTTAAAGGGCAACAAAGACATTGGAAATCAAATCAACATCATTATTGGAGAATTAGCTGGAGCTAACGACCTGAAAGGTGTAATTGATGTAGCTGATTTTGCTGACGATGATAAATTGGGAAAAGGCAAAGAAATGGTGGACAAACTCACCAACCTTATTGCGATTTTTGAAAACCCTTCACTCGACTTTAGTAAAAACCGTGCAGGTGGCGATGATATTTTGGGCGATGCTTTTGAATATCTGATGAAAAACTTTGCAACCGAAAGCGGAAAAAGCAAAGGACAATTTTATACGCCTAGTGAAGTAAGCCGTGTGATGGCAAAAGTGTTGAGCATTCACGATGCAACAAACAAAACTACTTTTTATGACCCAACCTGCGGTTCGGGTTCATTGCTTTTAAAAGCATTGGACGAAGCCGAAGGGAAAGGGACTATTTACGGACAAGAGAAAGATGTGGCAACTGCTGCTTTGGCTCGTATGAATATGATTTTGCACGGACAAGAAGCCATTGAAATTCACCGTGGGCAAAGCACTTTATCTGACCCGTTTTTTAAAGATAGCAACGGACATCTGAAAACGTTTGACTTTGTAGTTGCCAATCCACCTTTCTCTTCCAAGAATTGGGCTACTGGCTTTAATCCGCAAGACGACCTTTTTGGGCGTTTTGAAAAAGATGAAATTGAAAGTGCAAAAACTGGAAAAGCATCATACAAAACACCACCCGATAAAAATGGTGATTATGCCTTCTTACTTCATATTCTCAAATCATTAAAAAGTACGGGCAAAGGTGCTTGTATTCTACCTCACGGTGTTTTGTTCAGAGGAAATGCAGAAGCGGAAATTCGTAAAAGTTTAATTGAAAGGGGTTATATCAAAGGCATTATTGGCTTGCCTGCCAACTTGTTTTATGGCACAGGTATACCTGCCTGCATTATTGTAATGGACAAAGAAGGTGCAGATGAACGCAAACATATTTTTATGGTTGATGCAAGTAAAGGTTTCATAAAAGACGGAAATAAAAACCGACTGCGTGAACAAGACATTCATAAGATTGTAGACATTTTTAATAAACAAACAGAACTACCCAAGTATAGCCGCTTGGTAAGTGTAGAAGAAATCAGCGACCCTAAAAATGATTTCAATTTAAACATTCCACGCTACATTGACAGCCAAGAAGCCGAGGATATACAAGACATTGAAGCACATTTGTTGGGCGATATACCTAATGCGGATATTGAAGCATTGAATGAATATTGGGAAGTATATAAAACCTTAAAATCAGAATTGTTTTCTGCAAGTAAACGGAAACTATACAGCCAATTAAAAATAAGTAAAGACAACATTAAGCAAACCATTTTCAATCATCCCGAATTTGTGAGTTTTAGCAAGGAGATGGACGATTTATTTACTGATTGGAAAACACGAAATACCAAATTACTAAAAGCACTTACCATTGGTATCAAACCGAAACAAACCATTTTCAGAATTTCCGAAGATGTGTTGAGTACTTATATGGGCAAAGCCCTGATGGATAAATACGATGTGTACCAGCATTTGATGAATTATTGGAATGAGGTAATGCAAGACGATTGCTATTTGATAGCCGTTGATGGTTGGAAAGCCGAACTAAGTATCATCAAACAAACCAAATCAGCAACCGTTTGGGATTGTGACCTTGTTCCAAAGGTTTTGGTAATTGACCGCTATTTCTTAGCTGAGAAAAAAGCCATTGAAAAATTAGAAGCAGATAAAGAAGCTATTACCACACAGCTTACCGAACTGGAAGAAGAACACAATACAGAAGAGGGCTATTTTGCGGATTTGGATAAAGTGAACAAAGCCAATGTGCAAAAGCGATTGAAAGAACTTTTGGCAACAAAACCAAAATCGAAAAAACAAAATTTGGCAATAGCAGCCGAACCTGAAACAGTTTATGGAGAACAAGCAGTGTTGGAATTATATTTAAAACTGATTGATGACCAAACCGAACTGAACAAAAAAATAAAAGAAGCCATTGCCGACTTGGATATAAAGGTGATAGAACGCTACAAAACACTTACCGAAACCGAAATAAAACAATTGGTGGTAGACGATAAATGGATGGCAAGCATTGAACGCAGCGTAAAAACTGAAATGGAACGCATTAGCCAACGCCTTACCCAACGCATAAAAGAATTGGCAGAACGATACGAAACACCATTGCCAAAACAAACTACCGATGTAGCTGAATTGGAAAATAAAGTAACTGCTCACCTTCAAAAAATGGGATTTGTATGGAGCTAGTAGCAGATAGATATAAGCAGACCGAAGTAGGTTTAATTCCGAGGGATTGGGAGGTGAAAACATTGGGGGAAATTTTCGATTTCAAAAATGGACTTAATAAAGAGAAAGAATTTTTTGGATATGGCACTCCTATAGTAAACTATATGGATGTATTTAGAAATGCGGGCATACTTAAATCAGATATCCAAGGTAAGGTATTTTTAACTCCACAGGAAATCAAAAATTATGAGGTAAAAAAAGGAGATGTTTTTTTTACAAGAACGTCAGAAACAGTAGAAGAAATTGGTGTATCAACAGTTGTTTTAGAAGATTTTGAAAACACTGTCTTTAGCGGGTTTGTATTGCGTGGTAGACCTAAAAATTCAACTTTAGAATTAACATTTAAAAAGTATTGTTTTGCTTCTGTGGTTGTAAGGAAAGAAATTACATCAACAGCGTCTTACACGACTAGAGCTTTAACTAATGGAAGGTTACTTTCAAATGTAAAAATTCCAGTCCCTACCAAAGCCGAACAAACCGCCATAGCCACCGCCCTATCCGATGCCGATGCCTTGATAAGCAGTTTAGAGAAACACATTGACAAAAAACGCAACATCAAGCAAGGGGCAATGCAAAAATTGTTGCAACCGAAGGAGGGTTGGGAAGTGAAGAAGTTGGGGGAGACTTGTTCAAAAATTACAACAGGCAAATTAGATGCAAATGCAATGTCTGAAGACGGAGAATATCGTTTTTATACTTGTGCTAAAAATTACTTTTTCATTAATGAGTACGCTTTTGATGATGAAGCCTTACTTATCTCAGGCAATGGTGAAAATGTAGGTTATGTTCACTACTACAATGGTAAATTCAATGCTTATCAAAGGACTTATGTATTAACAGGCTTTACTCAAAATATTCACTTCATAAAAATTTATCTTGATAAATTCTTACCTGCAAGAATTGATAGTGAAGTCAATTCAGGCAACACACCATATATCAAAATGGGAACATTGACTGATATGAAAATTAGTTTGCCAAGCTTTGAAGAACAAACCCGCATCGCCACCATTTTATCAGATATGGATGCGGAAATTGCGGCATTGGAGGGCAAGTTGGAGAAATACAAAAAGGTGAAACTGGGAATGATGCAGAATTTATTAACAGGGAGGATTAGGTTGGTATGATAAACAAAAATAGAAAATATTGCTATCGTATTACCCATATCAATAACTTACCTTTGTTATTGAAAAATGGGATTGTGAATAAGAACCATTGCAATGCAAGTGACGATTATATTGAAATTGGTAATCCAGAAATTATTGATGTGCGAAGCACTTCGCCTGTAAAAATTAAAAATTATGGAATGATTGGTGATTATGTACCGTTTTATTTTACACCTAAATCCATTATGCTATATAATATAATTTCAGGCTATTGGCATCCATTAGTACCAAGGCGAAACCGTAACGAAATTATAGTAATTCGTTGTCTGATTAATGATTTAGCAACTCTACCACGCTGGTTTTTCACAGATGGCCAAGCAAATATAAAAGATGGCACAGTGATGCATTACAATGATTTAAATGAACTAGATGCCATTGACTGGCAATCTATTCAAAACAGCAACTTTAGCAAAAGCGATGGCGATTTTGACCGTCCACGCAGGTATCAGGCAGAATTTTTGGTTCAGCATGAAGTACCGATTGACTGTATTGAATCATTAAATGTTTACAATCAACAGGCGGCAGATACGGCTTTAGGAATTTTAAATGAAAAAAATATTAACTTGGCTGTAAATATTCAGCCTCAATACTTCTTTTGATATGATAGAACAAAAACAAGGCGACATGATGCAATCGGGAGCAGAAGCTCTTGTAAACACTGTAAATACGGTTGGCGTAATGGGCAAAGGAATTGCTTTGCAGTTTAAAGAGGCTTTTCCTAATAACAACAAGGCATACATAGATGCCTGTAAGAAACAGGAATTAGTGCCTGGAAAATTGCTGGCAGTGTGGGATGAAAATTTGCAATTGGGTAAAAAGCTAATCATCAACTTTCCAACAAAAGTGCATTGGCGTTACCCTTCCAAATATGAATACATAGAAAAAGGTTTGGTTGCCTTGCGTAAGTTATTACAAGAGGAAAAAGTGAAAAGTATTGCCATTCCACCTTTAGGCTGTGGTAATGGCGGTTTGGATTGGGAAAAGGTAAAACATATGATTGAAGAGAAATTGCATGGATTAGAAACTTTGGTGTTGATATTTGAACCGAATGATGCTATTAAAGCCGTGTTGCAAAAACAGGAGGTAAAAAAAGATGTGCATTTAACCCCTGCTCGTGCTTCATTGCTTTATGCCTTATTTGCTTTTGAAAGTATGGGCGAATACAGCAGTCTTTTTGCTGCGAACAAGTTGGCATATTTCTTACAGCGAAAAGGTCAAAGGTTGAACCTTGATTTCAAAGCCCATTACTATGGGCCTTATGCGCTAGGCGTAGAAAAGGTATTGTATCATTTGAATGGAACATATCTAGCTGGAATGGAGCAAGGACAAGCCAAACCATTTGAGCCCTTGAAATTGAATTATGAAAAGTGGGAAGAAGTGAATCAATATGTAAAGCGAGAATTGAAAGCCGAAGATGTAGAGAGGGTAAATAGTCTGATTCAATTTTTATCCGGCTTTACATCTGAACTTTCATTGGAGATTCTGGCAACAGTAGATTTTATAATAACACAACACCCGAAATACACTATTGACGAAGTGATGCAATCCATAGCGACATGGAATATGCGGAAGAAAGAATTATTCAAACGTGAATATGTTCAAGTATCCTATGATTATTTAAAAAACTATTCTTTTAATTTATTCACTTTTTAAATGAGCAAAGTAGGACAAATAGAACGTGCCACTCAAAACCGAATCGTAAAGCTTTTTCAGGAAGTTTTAAACTATCGTTATTTGGGTAATTGGGAAAAAGAAGAAGAAAACAGCAATGTTGATGAACTTTTGCTAACGGTTCATCTTTCCAAACAAGGTTATAGTCCTTCACTCATCAGCAAAGCATTATTTGAGTTCAAGAAATTGGTAACCATCAATAACAGCGATGACCTTTATCAAGCCAACAAAAATGTGTATGCTGCACTCCGTTATGGTATCAATGTTAAAGAAGAAGCAGGACAAAACAAAACCACGATACATTTAATTGATTGGAAAAATCCACATCATAATGATTTTGCCATTGCCGAAGAAGTAACCATAAAAGGGCAACATAATAAAAGACCTGATATTGTAATTTACATCAATGGCATTGCATTGGGTGTATTGGAATTGAAACGAAGTACGGTTTCTGTCACAGAAGGTATTCGCCAGAACAACGACAATCAAAAGCATCTTTTCATCAAACCATTTTATACAACTATTCAGTTAGTAATGGCAGGGCAAGATGTAGAAGGCTTGCGGTATGCAGCCATTGATACATCAGAAAAATATTATTTGAAATGGAAAGAAGTTAGCGAAGAATTTAATCCTAATGACACATACCTTTTAGAACTTACAAAACCAATTAGAGAGCAAGCCGACAAAGCCGATAATCTATTAGACAAGCAAATTATTGAAATGCTTGGTAAAGAAAGGCTGATGGAAATTTTGCACGATTTTGTGGTGTATGACCGAGGGCAAAAGAAATTTTGCAGACCTAATCAATACTTTGGTTTAAAAGCGGCACAAGAGCATATTCGACAAAAAGAAGGTGGTATTATTTGGCATACACAAGGCAGCGGCAAAAGTTTAACAATGGTGTGGCTTACCAAATGGATTAGAGAATACAATCCAAATGCTCGAGTGTTAATCATTACCGACCGAGACGAACTGGACAAGCAAATTGAAAAGGTTTTTAAAGGCGTTGACGAACACATTTACAGAACAAAAAGCGGAGCCGATTTAATTGAAAAACTAAATGATACAAAGCCCTGGCTTTTGTGTTCACTCATTCACAAGTTTGGCAACAAAGAAGAAGCCGATTACGACATCTATTTGGAGGAACTAAAAAATAGTTTGCCTAAGGACTTTAAACCCAAAGGAGATTTTTATGTGTTTGTAGATGAATGTCACCGAACTCAAAGCGGAGAATTGAACAAAGCAATGCGACAATTATTAGGAGAAAAAGCTTTGTTTATTGGTTTTACAGGCACACCGTTAATGCAAGCCGACAAAAAAAGAAGCATTGAAATTTTTGGTAAATACATACACACTTACAAATTTGATGAAGCAGTAAAAGATGGGGTTGTTTTGGATTTACGCTACGAAGCCAGAGACATAGAACAAAAAATAACTTCGTTAGATAAAATTGATGCTTGGTTTGATAGCAAAACAAAAGGCTTAACCGACTTTGCCAAAACCGAACTGAAACAGAAATGGGGCACAATGAAAAAAGTGTTCAGTTCTGTTGGACGCTTGCAAAAAATTGTTGCCGATATTTTGTTGGATATGGAAACCCGTGAACGACTTCAAAACGGCAGAGGCAATGCAATTTTAGTTTCAGATAGTATTTACAATGCTTGCAGATTTTATCAATTGTTTCAAGATTCAGGTTTTACACGTTGTGCTATTGTTACATCATTTGCACCTTCTCACAGCGACATCAAAGGCGAAGGCGAAGGCTACACCGAAAAGTTGATGCAATATGATATTTATCAAAAAATGCTCAATGGAAAAGCTACAGAGGATTTTGAAGACGAAGCAAAAAAGCGTTTTATTGAAGAGCCTGCACAATTGAAATTACTGATTGTGGTGGACAAACTGCTCACAGGTTTTGATGCTCCAAGTGCGACCTTTCTTTACATTGATAAAAGTATGAAAGACCACGGTTTGTTTCAGGCAATTTGCCGAGTAAACCGCTTGGACGGAGACGATAAAGATTACGGTTACATTATTGACTATAAAGATTTGTTTGGCAGTTTAGAAAATGCCTACAAAGATTTCACTTCCAAAGCTTTTGAAGATTACGACAAATCAGATGTTGAAGGTTTGTTAAGCGATAGATTAGCCAAAGGCAAAGAAAGATTAGACGATGCTTTAGAAACGATTAAAGCCTTGTGCGAACCAGTAGTTCCACCGAAAGGCACACAACAATACATTGCTTATTTCTGTGGCAATCCGCAATTAAAGGAAGACTTAAAAGACAGCGAACCTAAACGAGTAGCATTATACAAAGCTGTTATTACACTTATTCGTGCTTATGCCAACATAGCCGATGAAATGGAAGAAGCAGGCTATAAGCCAGCCGAAATTGAAGCGATTAAAAACGACCTAAAACATTTTGAAAGTGTTCGCAAAGAAATTCAACTAGCCAGTGGCGATTGGGTAGATTTAAAACAATACGAACCTGCAATGCGACATTTAATTGATAGCTACATTGCAGCAGAAGAGAGTGAAAAGGTTTCGGCTTTTGATGATTTTAGTTTAGTGGAATTATTGGTAAAAGACGGCAAAGGTGCATTGGATAAATTGCCCAATAATATCAAGAAAAACAAAGAAGCAATGGCGGAAACCATTGAAAACAACTTACGAAAAGTAATCATTGAAGAAAGTCCAACCAACCCAATTTATTATGAAAAAATGAGTGTCTTGCTTGAGGAATTAATCAAGTTAAGAAATGAAGAAGCTGCAGAATACGAAAAGTATTTGGAAGAGATTGTAAAGTTAGCTGTAAAAGTAAAGAAACCGGAAACAAGCAACGAATATCCTTCAAGCATTAACACTCAAGCCAAACGGGCTTTGTATGACAACTTAGATAAAGATGAGCCTTTGACAATTGCAATGGACAGTGCCGTTATTTATGGCAAACACGATGATTGGGAAGGAACACTTTCAAAAGAAAAGCATTTGAAAAACAAAGTGGTGAAACCAGTATTGGAAGAATATAAAAAGCCTGAAAAATTAGACCCAATTTTTGAAGTAATCAAACAGCAAAAGGATTACAAGTAAGTAATGGAAGAAGTTAAAATTCTAAATATCACATCACAACTTTCTATTGATGTTGTTCGCAAAGACATCAAGAATATGCACTTGGCAGTTTATCCTCCAACGGGCAGGGTTCGTATTGCTGCACCATTGCGAGTAAATGATGAAGCTGTAAGACTTTTTGCTATTTCAAAAATTAGTTGGATAAGAAAGCACCAACGGAATTTCGTGGCTCAAGACCGACAACCTCCAAGACAATTTAAAGAACGTGAAAGCCATTACTTTCAAGGCAAACGATATTTGTTGAGAATTATAGAACAGGATGCACCGCCAAAAGTAGTGTTTAAGACCAAAACGTATATCGACCTGCACGTAAGACCAAACAGCACAAACGAACAACGACAAATCATTATTAACGAATGGTATCGGACAGAATTAAAAAAACTCATTCAGCCCATTATTGACAAAAGGGAAAAACAAATTGGTGTGACTGTTGACGACTGGCAAGTAAAACAAATGAAAACCAAATGGGGAACTTGCAACATTGAGAAAAAAAGAATTTGGCTAAACTTAGAACTGGCTAAAAAACCTTTGCATTGCTTAGAATATATTGTGGTTCACGAAATGATTCACTTTTTAGAAAGACATCACAACGACCGTTTCCTGACCTTGATGGAAAAGTATATGCCACAATGGAAGTTTTATAAAGAGGAATTAAATCGTTTACCAGTAAGCCACGGAGAATGGACTTACTAAAAAATAGAAACTTAGTTTAAAAAATATGTTCTCCTACTTTTAGCGTTTCATTTTGAAGAACTTTTGCTGTGATTTTGGCTTTTTTTTCCTGCACAACTGGCACAAGCGCCTGTTTTAATATGATGTGCATTGTCAAATAAGTATAGAAATAGAGCATCTGTAGTGCTTCTAAGAAATCCGCCTAGGCGGATGCAAGGTTCAACAGCAGTAAATCTATTGAACTATTGTGCTAAAAATCTGCCATTGCAATGAGCCTCCAAACTTTATAGGTCTAATACATTCCTACTTTTTTCATTGGTTGAAAACTCAAAAAAATATTTGGAAATTGTTATCTAATTAGCTAACTTTGTATAGAGAATTATAAAATTTAGACAGGCTAATGGCTGATAACTTTTTAAGGAACATTTTTTATTATGAAAATCACTATTTAGATTTTTTTAAAAAGTTAAGACCTGAAGTTCAAAAGAAATTTAACTGGACTTTGCAATTAATAGCAACAGTTGATAAAGTTCCTAAAAAGTATTTTGACCATATGACTAACTCTTCAGGAATATTTGAAATTCGAGTAGAAGTTGGTTCGGACATTTTCAGAGTTTTTAGTTTTTTTGATAAAGGAAATCTAATTATACTGATTAACGGATTTCAGAAAAAAACACAGAAAACACCTAAAAATGAATTGGAATTAGCTGAGAAACTTAAAAAACAATACTTCAATGAGCAACAAAACAATAAATAAAAAATTAACTTCCTTTTCTGATCATTTGGACAATCAATATGGAAAAAAAGGAACTAAAGAAAGAGAAAAATACGAAGAAGGATTTGAAGCTTTTAAACTAGGAGCAATGATTCAAGAACTTCGAAAAGAACAAGGTTTAACTCAAGAACAACTTGCTGAAAAATGCGGAACAACAAAAACCTATATTTCGAGAATTGAAAATAATGCGAGCGATATAAGGCTTTCTACCTTAATGAGAATCATTCGAGAAGGACTTGGAGGAAATTTAAAATTAAATGTGACGCACTAAAATTACTACCAATATTTACACCTAAGTGCAATTAAAAGTGCATGCTTTTAATCCAATTTTTAATGCAATTGAAGTGTATCACCTTGGTAACGCAGCTATACGAAACTGTAAATGTATATCATCAAACTCTCTAAAACCCCAAACTATATTCCTTTTTTAACATTAGTGCTTTATAATGCACTTTTTGTTGTTATTAGTTAATAAAATTCAAGGAATATGCATAATAGTGCTATTTATTGCACTTTTTGTTTGATTTTATTATAATTTTCATTATTTTTGCTTAAAATAATGCTTTATAATGCACTTTTCTGAAGTAATAAAAACGATAAAAGAACGTAGAGAAACCCTTAAAGTAACTCAAGAACAATTAGCAGATTTATCTGGTGTTGGTTTAAGAACATTGAAGCAATTTGAAAGTGGAAAAGCAAATCCTACGCTGTTAACATTACAAAAACTATCTGATGTGTTGGGTATGGAAGTTTGCCTTAAAATAAAAAATATTATACCAACTAAATGAGAAAAGCAAAAGTTGTATTCAAGAATGAAGAAGCGGGTATCTTAACTCAATACGATGATGGTTCATTTTCATTTCGTTATCACGATGCATGGATAGAAAGTAACAATAAACAAAGCATCAGTCTCACTTTACCTAAAACCGAAAAAGAGTTTCATTCTAAACATCTGTTTTCTTTTTTTTACAACATGCTTCCTGAAGGTTCTAACAAACAAGTAGTTTGTAATCTAAACAAAATTGATAAAGAGGACTACTTTGGCTTGTTGATGAATGCAGCAAAACATGATAGTATAGGAGCTGTTAAAATTATTAAATTAGAAAATGAATGAATTTACCAGTGATTACATATTGTCCATGTACATTGTCTGAAGGTTTTGATACCTATAGCAGAGCCGCTTTAAACAAAGTATTTAAAGGCAAAAAAGTAAATCATGTTTTGCCTTACTATTCTCCAGCTTACAACCCAGAAACTGATAGATTATTTGAAGAAAATAGAAACCGCATGTCAATTTCTGGTGTTCAAGAAAAATTTTCTGTGTTGCTTGATAAAAACAAACTAAGGCTAATTAATGAAAAAGAACAAGGTACTTATATATTAAAACCTATTCCTGGTGCTGGTAAAAAGGCCAATCAAATGCCTGCCAATGAACATTTAACCATGCAAATTGCTCGTCAATTGTACGGTATTGAAACAGCAGAAAATGCATTGATATTTTTTAAGGATGGCTCTCCTGCATACATAACTAAAAGATTTGATGTAAATGAAGTTGGTTCAAAATTAGCTCAAGAGGACTTTGCATCATTGGCAAAAAGAACTCCACAAACCCATGGGGAGCATTACAAGTATCTAGGGAATTATTTGGATTTGTTTGAAATAATGCGCAATTATTTAACAACTTATAAGTTAGATGCTCCTAAATTATTGAAAATACTTGTATTTAATTATCTTTTTTCAAATGGAGATGCCCACTTTAAAAATTTTTCAATATTGGAAACACCTTTTGGAGACTATCGATTAAGCCCAGCTTACGACTTGCTAAATAGCCGTATTCATATAGAAGATAAAGACTTTGCATTAGATGATGGTTTATTGCCAAAAAATTTAGCACAAGGTAAAATTGGTTTTCAATTTGCCAAAATTGCAGAAAAAGCAAATATCAGTGAAAAGAGTTTTCAGAACATGATGGCATTGATGGTTTCCAAATCTGATTTAGTTAAAAAAATGGTTGCAGCTTCCTATTTAAATGATGCTACTAAAAACAATTACATCCAATTGTATCAAGGACGATTAAAACAATTGACTAAAGTTTAAAATAATTTGTTACTATTTCTATGATTAGTTAATGCTTACATTTACAATAGGTTGTCTGAGAAATTTTATATTGTAATCTTTAAAAACTCATTTTTTATTTATTTTTAGGACTATATTTGATCATTTTATAATCTGTTTTACTTTCTCCTAATTCTATGGATGTAGTTTTAGGGGAAGAGTGCTCTGAAAAAGTATAATGTTTAAATTTAGGATGATAATCTATAAAAACAGCTACATTGTAATCTATAATGACTATTTTGCTTACTTTTTTGTTTTGATCATAATAAATTTTAAGAAATTCTAAATTTACTTTTTCATCAAATTCATTTTTTTCAAACATTGAAATAGAGTCTTTTTTATATTCACTATCAACAAGATTAGAAGTGATAATAAAATCTGGAGAAAATTCATTTTGAAAAATGACTAAACTATCTGTATAACCTAACTGTTTAATTGTATGACGATGATTTATTTTTTGATACAAATATATCAAAATCATAACTAAAATTAAAAGGAAAAATAGGTGGATTATTTTAATTTTAAGGTACATTTTATGCTTTAATAATCATTAAAACGCTTTACTCATTTTTTTTGTTACTATTCATTTTTACAACCTAATTTTAAGTCCCTAAGACAAATGTGAAATTGTATTTGAAAATCTGAAAAAAAATCTCTGTGGTACAATAACATATAAAATTAAAATTTCTATATCTTTGAATATGAATTTATATGAAAAAAAATCGATGTTACTATTTGTTTTAATTTTTACTAAATTATGTGTTTTCAGTCAAATTACTTTTGAATATAATTTAGCTAAAGCATTTGTAGTATCAGGCGAAAAACAAACTTTAAATATCAATGCAAAAAATGTTCCTGTTGACGCTCAAATATTTCTTAAAATCAACGATTCCAATTACATCATGAAAAATAATTCATTTTATATTACCTTTCATGAAAATGAACAATACGGATATCGGGATTTAATTATTGATGTAATAGTAAAACAAAAAAATAAAATCATTTTTAAAGAGGAAAAAGTGCTTGAATATCAATTTGAACCAGAAAAAATTGCATTTGAATCAAGTTTTGGCAATGTTTTTTTCATAGGTCTAGATAACCATTTAAAAATAGTGACAAACTTTATAAATAGAACCAAATTAATATATTCTTTTAGAGGTATAGTAGCTTACTCCAATGAAACTGGCTTAAATATAAGAGTTAACGATACTTCCCTTAAAAAAGCAACAATTATTGTTTCTAAAAAAATAGGTATTGATAGTTCAATTACTATTGTTGAAAAAGATTTTCTAATTTCTAATTTACCTACCGTCAATTTTGAAATAAGCCCTAATTTGAATAACATAAAAAAGCATGATACAAGCATGTTTTTATTTACAAATTTAGGTGCTGCATTTAATGAGATTTTAAATGTTAAAATTGATTCATTTTCATGTCAACTTTATACAAATAATCAATGGAATAAATACGAAGGGAAAGGTTCACAAATAAAAGGTAAATTGCTCGAACAAATAAAATCATTAAAATCAAAAGACATACTATATTTTGATCGAATTTATTATTCAACAAAAATGAATTCAGAAATCAAAAAAACACACAAAACATTGTGTTTGATTAAATCTTAAATTATATACTTCCGAAAATATCACTTAATGAAAATATGTCTTATGTCAACAATACAATCCCTACTCAGGCGACAGCCGCAGCCCGAAAACGGTGGCTGCCCGGCTTAGGGCAGGTGCGAAGCACGGGAGCGAAGCGGACCCAAAAGTGCGAGGAAATGCTGCCCTTATAATTATATTTTTTAAGAATAACTTAAAGATTACAAATTGTGAGTTCCTATAAGCACTAAAAGAATAGGCTTATTAATGATGCCTTATTTCGAAAATAGATTGTATTTCAATATGCAATAAATGGCTCTGAATCCATCTTTCCAGCCTATTTTTTTTCCCTCTAAATATGTTCTGCCGTAGTATGATATCCCTACTTCGTAAATTCTAATTCCCTTTATTCTGCTAATCTTTGCTGTTACCTCTGGTTCAAATCCAAATCGGTTTTCTTTGAACTGTATGGACTGTATAATTTCTCGTTTAAATAATTTATAACATGTTTCCATGTCCGTTAAATTCAAATTGGTAAGAGCATTGCTTAAACTGGTTAAAAACTTGTTGCCTAAAGAATGCCAAAAAAATAAAATACGGTGTGGTTTTCCACCCATAAAACGACTGCCATACACCACATCTGCAAACCCATCCAATACTGGTTTTATTAAAATGTTGTACTCATTTGGGTCGTATTCCAAATCAGCATCTTGTATGATGATGTAATCTCCAGTTGCTTCTTTGATTCCTGTGTGAAGTGCTGCTCCTTTTCCTTTGTTTACCTCGTGTTTGCGGTATTGTATATCAATGTCCTTGTTGTTTTCTATGTACCTATGAATGGCGTTTTCTGTATCGTCTTTGCTACAATCATTCACTATGATGACTTGTTTTTTTATTTCGCCATTCAGTTGCACAGATTTTACTTTATCTAAAATTAAATGAATGGTGTTTGCCTCGTTATAGGCTGGTATAATGATGGATAACGTTTTCATTGATTAATTTTTTTTGATAAACATATTACCTGAATAAATTCGTTCTATGATTTCTACCACTTTCAATCCCTCTAATGCATTGGTGGTAATGGTAGTTCTGTTTTTTAATGTATCTATTACATTTTCATACACATAGTTGTGATTAGCTGCTGAGCCTTTGTATGGGCCATAATCATTACCAGGATTGGTTTCTGCTAACTCTGGCATGGTGTAATTTTCTATGTTACAAACCTCCACTTCATTCATGTATTGTCCACCTATTTTTACACTTCCCTTTTCAGCTATGATGGTTAAGCTGCTTTCTAAATTTTGATTCCATACCGAAGTGGAATAATTAATACTACCCATGCCACCATTCACAAAACTAAAGTTAACAAACCCACTGTCTTCAAAATCTGTTAAATGCTGATGACTAAAATCATTGAACTTAGCTTGTATGTCCTTGATATCACCAAACAACCAATACATGATGTCTATAAAATGAGAAAATTGAGTAAACAAAGTACCGCCATCTAAAGCTAATTTGCCTTTCCAACCTTCTTTTTTGTAATACCTCTCATCGCGGTTCCAATAACAATTGATTTGTACCATGTATATTTCACCTAACAATCCTTGTTCAATCACACTTTTTATCCATTCACTAGGTGGTGAATATCGGTTTTGCATGACACAAAAAACTTGTTTGGATACTTGTAATGATTTAAAAATTATTTTTTCACAATCGGCTTTGTTCAATGCCATTGGTTTTTCAATGACGATGTGTTTTTTATTTTCGAGTCCAATGAGTGCGTGTTCTGCGTGCAATCCATTGGGTGTAGCTACACACAATACATCAAACTCCAATTGGCTTGAAATTAATTCTTGTATTGTATGAAAAAATGGAACATTAAAATGATCGATGTTAAGTGAACTTTTAGGGGCTACATCGCATATAGCTATAAGTTCCGCTTCTTCATGTCTTTGAATCATTTCAGCATGACGTTTTCCTATGTGTCCTGCTCCTACTACAGCAAATTTGATTTTTTTATTTTCGTTCATTGATAATTTTACCTTCTTTTATTTCGTATGTATATTCTGCAATCTCTACTACTTTATTTTTATGTGCAATAATAAGTATTGTATAGCCTATTTTTTTAAGATTTAATAAAGTATTGATGATGAGGTCCTCATTTTTAGTATCTAAAGCACTGGTTGCTTCGTCTAATAATAGTATTTCAGCTTGTTTATACAACGCCCTAGCTATTGCAATTCTTTGTTTTTGACCTTCGCTTATTTTTGAGCCTTGTTCACCAATGATGGTATTGATTCCCTGATCTAATGAATGAATAAACTCTTTGAGTCCTGAATTGTTAATGGCATTTTCTAAATTCTCGGGGTTGTATTCCTGATTAAAAGTAATGTTCTGTAAAATACTGGTATTGAATATGAATGGATTTTGATGTACAAATCCTATTTTTTTTTGCCAATCCATTTTGTTGGAATCATCTAATTTCACACCATCTATTTTAATATCACCTGAATTGGGACTGTATATGCCCGAAATTAAACGAAACAATGAACTCTTACCACTTCCGTTCTCTCCTACAAATGCTACAATTGAATTTTTATGGATTTCTATGTCAATGCCATCAATGGTTGGTTCTTGTTTTTCGCTGTGATAAAATACAACCTGATTTAATTGAATGGATTTTTCAAAATTTATTTTTCCATCTTGGCTGTTTTCACTTTCTCTTTTTTGAGTTAAAAATTCTGCAGTGTATTGATACAGTTTTAGTTTCATCAATGCTACCAACAATCTATTTAAAGCTGGAACCAATCTGAAAACAGATAAAACAAACAAGGCACCAATGACTCTTAAATTACCTGGATTATCAGAAAAAAAATAACCATATATAACTAGCACAATAACACCTAAAAGAACCACAATTTCATTAGCTCTTGATGGGATTTGTTGATAGTAATACGACTTAAAATCACATTCGAGTAAAAACTTTTGTTTTTGAATGAATTGATCAATAAAATACTTAGACGATTGATTTAATTTAATGTCGGCAATTCCATTAATACCAATATTTAAACTATCTATGGTTTCCTCTCTTATTCCTTTAGTTTTAAGACCAAGGTTATAAATTTTATTCTTAATAGTTCTATTGATGATATAAAATGCAGGTGCAGTAAAAAGGGCAATGAGAATAAATACTGTTGGATTAAACCAAATAATAAAGATTAAAACTACTAGTAATACTACACTTTCACCAATGAAATTAACAAAGGGCAACACAATTCCTGCCACATACAAATAGGAATTAAAATGCACTTTTTGAAACAAATCACTACTTCCCTTTTGAAGTGTTTCGATAAAAGAATTGCTAATAACACCATTAAATGATTTGATTGTAAATTTTTGAACTATATCTATACAAAATGATTGAAGTTTGTTTTGTATGAATATTGCCAATGAATTTTTAAATATAAAAAAAATGACTACTCCAACAATCAAAGTGATTAAAAAAGTAGATTCATTAGGCATATTTAATAGGCTGTAAATTTTTCTTAATTTGCTGCTTTTGGCCAAAAAATCACCATCAATGGCTAACATCAATACCGGAACAACTGTAACTAAAGCCAATACATCTGTTAATCCAACAAATGCTGTGTAGAGTAAAAATTTTTTACCCTTTTTTTGTTCATCTTTAGTTAAAAGAATTTTTAAGCTTTTTACTGTTTCTAGTATGGAATTGTGGCTAACTGACAATTTTTTTATTAGTTCTTTTTATTTAGGTTTGCAAAAATAGTGAATTTTTAGTGCCTTAAAACCATGATTACTCCAAAGGAACAAATATTAAAGCAAGTCAGAAAAAGTTTGGTACAACCTTTAGCTAATCAATATCCTTTGATTAATCTAGATAAAGAATTGCTAAAAAAACCATTGTATCTTAAGGACGAAGATTTTGTAAAAGCCTGGACAGACAATGGTTATTCATTTTTAACTTGCACAAATTCTTATGATTTTTTAAATCAATTGGTTCAAATTCAGAAACAATTTGGGTTTTCTACATTGAGCACTAATGAGAAAAAATTTATTGATTTATTTGTAGATAATGGCATAGAATATTTAAACACTGATAAGTCAATAAATACTTTGCTTTGTTCTTGCATTAAAATAGAAAACACTACTCAAATGTTGTGTTTTAGCAGTGAAATTCAACCCTTATTAAAACTTCATCACATAGAAAATTTAATACTTTATTGTAAATCAATTTATGTAGAAAATCCTGAAAATAATTTATTTATGAGTGATGTATTAATTAAAAATGACTTTAGAGTTCAACTTGAAATCGACTATTTTAAATCCTATAAAAACTGCATTTTATTTTTAGAAAGTTAGTAACAGTCTATTTTAATATACACCACTTAGATACAGAATAAGACTCTGTTTAATAAATTGTATCTTTGTAGCTTGATTTCATATAATTTACATACGTTAGACAATGGTTTGACCTTGATTCATCATGAAGATAAAAATACACCCATGTGTGTAACCAACATTTTGTACAATGTAGGTGCCAGGGATGAAAAACCAGACAAAACAGGGTTTGCTCATTTGTTTGAGCATTTGATGTTTGGTGGATCGGAAAACATTCCCTCTTTTGATACACCATTACAAAAAGCAGGTGGTGAAAACAATGCTTTTACAAACAATGACATTACAAATTATTACATCACAATACCAAAGGAAAATATTGATACTGCTCTGTGGTTAGAAAGCGACAGAATGTTAAAACTTAACTTTTCTCAAAAGTCTTTAAATGTTCAAAAAGGCGTAGTCATTGAAGAATTTAAACAAAGGTATTTAAATCAACCTTATGGTGATGCATGGCTTAATTTACGTCCATTATCATACAAAATTCACCCTTATCAATGGGCTACAATAGGAAAAGAAATTAGTCATGTTGAAAATGCTACGCTACAAGAGGTTGAGGAGTTTTTTTATCAATACTACAATCCAAGTAATGCCATCATGTGTATAGCAGGAAATATAGATTTTGAAACTGCTGTAAATAAAACTATCCATTGGTTTTCAGATATTCCAGCTGGTAAAAAAAACACTAACCACTACCCTATTGAAACTGAAAATGAAGGCAAAAGAAATTTAAAAATTTGTTCAAATGTTCCACAAAAAGCATTGTACATGAGTTATAAAATGGTAGAAAGAATGAATCCACTTTATTATGGATTTGATTTGTTATCAGACATACTTAGCCGTTCAGAATCCTCAAGGTTCACAGAAAAATTAGTAAAAGAAAAATCCATATTCAATCAAATATCGTGTTACATTACTGGTGATATCAATGAAGGCTTATTTGTAATAGAAGGTAAACTTTGTGAAAACGTGTCTTTTGAATTAGCTGAAAAAGAAGTGATGGATACTATAAATGAGATAACAAAGAATGGAATAGAAGAAAAAGAATTAATAAAAGTTAAAAATAAATTCATAACAAGCAACTTATTTGCTAAAACATCGGTCTTAAATAAAGCCATGGCATTGTGTTACGGTCATTTAGTAAATAACATTAACTTAATTAATGAAGAGATAGAATTAATAAAAAAAGTAGATGCAGAGCAAATAAAATTGATATGTAACAACTACTTAACTGAGAACAGACTGAATTCTTTGTATTATCAACCAGAAAATGAATAGATTAATAGCTCCAAATATCGTTCCTTTGAATCAGCTCATCACTGGTTTTCCTAGTTCAAACACTAATTTATATTGCATTTATTCTGAAGATGAATTGTTTAAATTAGAAATAGTGTGTTTAAAAAAAGGTTCAAATCAAGCCAAGGATAAACATTCTAGAAATTTTGCAATTGATTTAATGTTAAGTGGCACAAAAGATTTAAGCAGCTCTGAAATTTCAGAACACATCGATTTATTAGGTGCATATATTTACAAATCATTTGATTACTATAGTTCGTCCATTACTTTGTATGGAATGCAAGAATCGGCTGATAACTTGATTGGGTTTACTATCAATTGCATTAAAAATTGTCAATATTCTCAATCGGAATTGGATGTTTATAAAAACAATAAATTAAGTGAATTAAAAATCAATTTAGAAAAAACCAGTTTTTTAAGTAATAGAGGGATTACAGAACTCACTTATGGAAAAGATCATATGAATTGTGATTTTTTAAATGAAGAAAAAATAAAAAGCATAAACAGAGAGGAACTTATTCAAATCAATCAACAGTTATTCGAAGATTATTTCTTTGTATATACAGGTCCTAAAACATTGGATATAGAAAAAATTATAAAGGATAATGGATATGAAATTAAAACTTTAAGTAACAATTTGTATTTAAATGAAATTGTACCAATTAATGATTCTAAACAATTGGTTATTAAAAAAGAAAAATCCACCCAAAATTCCTTGAGATTATCTTCCATTTGGCCTTCAAGATCTGACTCCAGCTATTTTGATTTGGTATTATTAAACATGGTTTTTGGAGGTTATTTTGGTTCCAGATTAATGAAGAATATTAGAGAGGAAAAGGGTTTAACTTATGGAATAAACTCAAGTATAAATTCTTATTTAGAGTACAGTGTGATGAAAATAAATTGTGAGTGTAATTCACAATTAACAGAAACAGTGATACAAGAAATATGGAATGAAGCAGAGAAATTAAAAACCATGTTAGTATCTGAGGATGAACTCAATACAGCAAAAAATTATTTAAAAGGGGCTTTGATAAGAAGTTTTGATGGCTCATTCACCATTTCTGAAAAATTCAAAAGTTTCAAAGAACTACAATTAAAAGACAACTATTATCAGGAGTATTTTGAACACATCAATGCTGTTTCTCCCGATAAAATAAGAGAATTAGCAAACAATTATTTAGATAGAAAAACGTTTAACTTATGTATAGCTGGTGAACATTAGAAAAACAACCATATTGTTAATTTTTGTCCTTTCATTTAGCCATTCATTATGGAGTATAGAAGGTCGTCCAAAGTTACGTATGGCTTGTTTAAACAATACCGATTCCATAGTCACTTTATTGTGGAACAAACCAAGTGATAATTGTGCATCGTTTACATCATTTAGTTTATATGGGCGAGATAATTCTCTTTCAAATTATTCATTTTTAAGATCTTATAGTATATTTTCGCTTGATAATATTTCATTTAAAATTGGGAATTTAAAAAATTGGGAATTTTATTTAGTTTACAATAAAGCTTGTAATGGAATTGACAGCATATACAGCGATACCATAGTAATAGACCGTACAAGGCCTGTAATCATGGATATTGATTCAGTAAGTATAGATTTAGTTACCCAAAAATCCATCATTGGTTGGAGTAAAAATCCAAGTACAGATACAAAAGGATACATTGTTTATCATGTTACCAGCACAAATACAAACATTAAAGACACCAATGCTACCTATTATGAAGACAAGGGAAATAGAAATCCAACATTATCAAGTATTAGGTATTCAATTGCAGCTTATGACAGTTGTGAAAATTTATCTGCTATAAGCAATTCCCATTCTACCATGTTATTAAATCAAGTATATGACGCTTGTAATAAAACCATTCAATTGAATTGGAGTAATTATGTAGGATGGCAAGTTTCAAATTATTTAATTTATAGAAAAATAAATGCTGGAAATTATGAACTTGTTGGTACAGTAGTTTCAAACATCAATCAATTCACCTATAATTTTAACTCCTTTGGGGATCAGTATTGTTTTTACATTAGAGCTTTAAAACAAGGGTCAAATACATCATCTTCATCTAACATTGTTTGCCTTAATTCCAATTCAATTGTTGAAACCAATAATTCATACATTGCTAAAGCCAGTGTTCAAAATGGAGCTGTAGAATTAACTCTTATAACTGAAACAGGTAAATCTTTAGAAAAAATAAATATCTACAAATCTGAAGACAACTCTAATTTCAGTTTATGGCAAACTTTAAATACAACTGGTGGCATTATTGATTTAATAGATAATGCAGTTAATACAAACTCTAAATCTTATTCCTATTTTTTCTCTACCATTGGGCCATGTAATTTAATATTTGATAGTTCACAAATTTCAAAAACAATTTTGTTAGATGCGACATTGATAGACTTAAACAATCAACTTATTGGTTGGAGTCTTTACAATGATTTCATTAAAAAAACAGAAAAACAGGAACTGCTTTTAAGTAATAACGAAAACTATAATAAAAGTTCCCCGTGGAACATCATAGGAAATCTTAACAACATCAATACTAATTTTCAAGACAAGTCAACATTTAGTCTAAGTCAACAAAAGCTCTGTTATTGTGTAAGAGCCATAGAAAACAATGCCAATTTATTATACAATCGCAAAGACAGTTCATACAGCAACATTGTGTGTTTAAATGCTGACCCAATCATATATTTTCCCAATGCGATACAATTAAATGGTTACAACAATGTATTTAAACCACAAGGTGTATTTATTAATGAAGAAGAATCATCCATTCAGATTTTTAATCGATGGGGAGAGTTAATCTATGAAGCTTCTAATTTAAAAGGTGCTTGGGATGGTCGAGGTTTTAATGGTGAATTTGTACAAGAAGATGTGTATGTTTACAAATCAATAGTAAAAGGACAAAACGGAAAAGTATTAAATTTTGATGGAACAATTACAGTACTTAAATAACATTCAATTTAATGGTGACAAGCGGCTTTTAAAAGGCAAAATAAAACTAATAAAGAAAACAGTAGTTAAAATAGTAAAAAGCCATAAAAAACAATGTTTATACATTAACTTTAATCTTATATCTGATGATGAATTATTGGAAATAAACATCAACAATTTAAAACATAATTATTATACAGATGTTATTACATTTAATTATAGCGATAATTCATTACTCATAGAAGGTGATTCTTATATAAGCATAGATAGAATAGTAGATCATTCTAGTACATATAATGTAACCCCATTTGAAGAATTGTTGAGAGTTATCATTCATAGTACATTGCATTTATGTGGTTTGAACGATCAAACAAAACAAGAAAAAGAAAAAATGACAAAACAAGAAAATAAATTTTTAAAATTGTTCCACGAGGAACATAATTCATAAAAAATGTTTAAAGACAAATACGATGTTATAATAATTGGTGCTGGTCATGCTGGTTGTGAAGCTGCTCATGCTGCCTCAAAACTGGGTTCAAAAACATTGTTGATTACAATGAATTTAGAAACCATAGCTAAAATGAGTTGTAACCCTGCTATGGGTGGTGTTGCCAAAGGACAGATAATAAGGGAAATAGATGCTCTTGGTGGAATGTCTGGAATCATAACAGATAAAACCATGGTTCAGTTTCGAATGTTAAACAGGTCAAAAGGTGCAGCAATGTGGAGTCCGAGAGCACAATCCGATAGATTTAGATTTTCAGAGGAATGGAGATTGGCTTTAGAAAAAATGGACAATCTTGACTTCTTACAAGATAATGTTGTACATTTTGTTGTTAAAAATAGTAATAACCAATTCGAAGTACATACAAGTTTAGGCTACACAATTGAATCAAAATCATTGATAGTAACTAGTGGGACCTTCTTAAATGGCTTGATTCATATTGGTACTAAACAATTTGGAGGAGGTAGAATGTCTGAATCAAATAGTGTGGGAATTACTAAAGCATTAGTAGATTTAGGGTTTGAAGCAGGTAGAATGAAAACAGGAACACCGCCTAGAGTGGATGGTAGATCCTTAGATTATTCAAAAATGGAGGTACAAGAAGGAGATGAAAATCCTGGAAAATTTTCGTTTTCAAAAGAAACTAGTCCTCTTAAAAAACAAAGACCGTGTTACATTACCTACACGAATACCAATGTTCATGACATTCTAAGACAAGGATTTGATGATTCACCTATGTTTAATGGACGAATAAAAGGATTAGGTCCTAGATATTGTCCTTCCATAGAAGACAAAATTAATCGATTTGCAGAACGAGATAGACATCAGATTTTTGTTGAACCTGAAGGTTGGAATACTATTGAAATGTATATCAATGGTTTTTCTACATCCTTACCAGAAGACATTCAATTTCAAGCATTGAGATTAATACCAGGTTTTGAAAACTGTAAAATATTTAGACCTGGGTATGCCATTGAATACGACTATTTCCCTCCTACTCAATTAAAAGAAACTCTTGAAACTAAACTCATAGAAAACTTATATTTTGCTGGTCAAATAAATGGAACTACAGGTTACGAAGAAGCTGCATGTCAAGGACTAATGGCAGGAATAAATGCTCATTTAAAAATCAATGAAAAAGAAAAATTAATATTAAATAGGTCTGAAGCTTATATAGGTGTTTTAATAGACGACCTAATTAACAAAGGAACAGATGAGCCATACAGAATGTTTACTTCTAGAGCTGAGTTTAGAATATTATTAAGACAAGATAATGCTGACGAAAGATTAACAAGAAAAGGGTATTCAATTGGATTAGCTGAGCAAAGTAGAATTGAAAACTTAGATAATAAGTATTCAAAAATAAACGAACTCCATCATTATGTTAAAGAAACTTCCATTTCTCCAGAAAATATAAATTCGCTACTTCAAGAAAAAAATAGTTCTTTAATAGAACAAAAAGTAAAAATAATATCTATACTAAGCAGACCAAACATTGAAATTAAAGATTTAAGTAAAATAGATGATACAATTGATAATTATGAAGATGATATAAAAGAGCAAGTGGAAATACTTGTAAAATACCAAAGTTATATCATCAAAGAAAAAGAAATGTCTGATAAAATAAAAAAATTAGAAAATTATGAAATAAAATATCCATTTGATTTTAGTGAAATAAAATCTTTGAGTATAGAAAGCCGCGAGAAATTAAATAAAATTAAACCTAGCAATATTGGACAAGCATCAAGAATAAGTGGTGTAAGTCCTGCGGATATATCAGTTTTGTTAGTACATTTGGGGCGATGAAATTTCTTAAATTTTCCTTTGTTATAATTTTAATAAATTCATGTGCAAACATTGTAAGCTTAACAGGTGGTAAGGATGATACACAAGTTCCAGTATTAATTAAAAAAAATTACGATAGCATTCATTTTAATCAAAAAAAAATAGAGTTAAAATTTAATGAATACGTTACATTGAATCAACCCGAAAAAAACATTACTCTGCAACCAAGTCATTCAACATTAAAATTTAAAACCTTACAAAAATCAGTTATCATAGAATTAGATAGTCAATTAAAAAACAATACTACTTATGTATTGACAATTGATAAAGGGATTCAAGATAATAATGCCAATAATCCATTTAGTTTTACATCAGTATTTTCAACTGGTGGACAATTAGATACTGGAATAATAAAAGTTAAGCTTTTAAATGATTTAGAACAAATAAAAAACATCAAAATTGCTTTGACAAATTCTAGTGGAATTGATAGTTTTAAATCGTTTAAACCAGATTACATTTATTCAATGACAAACAATCAAATTGCATTTAATGGTTTGTCTAATAAATTATATAATATTTGGTCGTTTTATGATGATGATAATAATAACATACCTGATGTCTATAAGCCTATTGATTTTCGTTTAAATGCATTAATTGACTCAAATTATATATTGATGTTAAAAGAATGGAAAAAACCTCTTTATATTAAAAATTTAATATTAGATAAAAATACAGGAAAGTGTATTTTAAATCAAACAGTTTTAAATATAGATTCCACGATTTTAAAAACTTATTTTGGCATTGACTTGCATGATATAATATATCTTACTACAGATAGTTTTACTTTCAATGTCAATGATAAAACAAAGGATAATTTAATAATAAATAAAGCTAATATTATTCAACATAAAGATACTTCTTTCATCAACATTAATAAAGAAAAAAATGAATTAATGCAAAAATCCATTCAAATCATAAAAAGGAAAAGTGATTATTTAATTCAATACAATGATTTAAAAAATACAACATCTAAAGTAAAAATATTGAATAAAATAGATACTATATTCAT
>CAYVDH010000006.1:0-49777 GCA_964450355.1 uncultured Flavobacteriaceae bacterium | reverse complement strand
GATTTTTTAAATATTCAAGCTCATAAATTTACAGAAGAGCATTTGTATTATAATCAAGACGGATATCAAGCTTTTGCTGATTTTACAGCATTAACAAGTGAATTTATAGATGGAGGCAGTACACCAAGAGCTGTTGTAATACATCTTACTTACATAAATGCAGAATTAGAAAATCAAATATGGATAAGACATTTTACCTCAAATGATGTTGACTCTATTGCTAATGTTCAAGGAAAATTTGCACAGGCTGCTCAAAAAGCGATACAGTTTTGCGAAAGTATAAATTTAATTAATTCAGCAACAACTGAATTAAGAACTTATTTTGAAGAAAGTCGATACCCTGGTTTAGGAACTGTAAAAAAAATTTCTATCAAAAATCATTTACTCATCATTAGTGACTTTTTAAATTAGTAATATGCAGTTCGTTTGCAAAAAATGCTTTTCAGATAAGGAGCTAATTGGATTTATTGTTTCACAAGGAAAGATAGGAAATTGTAATTGTTGTGAAAGTAAAGATGTTGAAACCATCGAATTAATAGAACTTTTAGACTTCTTTAAAGAACTATTCAATAACTTTCAAGCAAAACCTGAAGGTAAAAGTTTGCTTTCGTTATTGCAAGGTAATTGGAACTTATTTAGCAATTTAGATTGTGGTCATAAAATATTAAATGAAGCTCTTAACCAGACAGATTCGATAATAAGTAATTCTGAAGATTTAGTAGATTTTAGTGATGAAATACTTGAAAATATCAATTATTGGTCTTTCTTAAAAGAACAATTAAAATGGGAAAGAAGATACTTCACAAACATCGAAATTTTGACAGATGATTTGGGCTGGGATAGTTTTTTTGAAAGTAAAACCATAATTAAGGAAGGTGAAATATATTACAGGGCAAGATTACATCAAAATTCTAAAGAAGATATTTATCCGATTGAGAAAATGTCATCACCACCTGCAGAATATGCATCAGCTGGGCGTGCCAATCCAATAGGAATTCCTTTCCTTTATTTAAGCGATAACGAAGAAACTATTTTGTATGAAGTTAGGGCATCATATTTAGATGAAATATCTGTTGCAGAATTTACAAAAAATGAAGAATATCAAAATGAAATTATCATTTCTGACTTCACAGAAATACCTACTTTGTATCATCCTAACGAAGTAAATAAGAAAATAAAGTCAACATTATTAAAACAACTTATAAGCCGAGACTTATCAAAACCTATGAGAAGATATGATTCTGAGTTGGACTATATTCCAACTCAATTCATTTGTGAATTTATAAAAACATTCACTAATGTTCAAGGAATTAAATTCAGAAGCTCACTTCATAATATAGGATCTAATTTAGTGCTTTTTAATCAAGAAACAATGAAGTGTAGAAATGTGAAAAAAGTACAAATTTCTAAAATTAACATAAAAGCGAAAAATATATAAACGCACTACCGATTACACAGTTAACTATTGCGTAAATAAATTAAATTTTAAAAACTTTAGATTAATCCACGAGCTTTTATTTCTAAATATTTATTGATGCTGGCGATAGTTAGGTTTTCGGGTTTAGTTAATACCGATTGTATTCCGTGGTTGTTAAGTTCTTGAGCAATTAATTTTTTTTCATTAATGCTTTGTTCAACAATGGTTTTGTTGTAAATACCTTTTAAATCAATGACAGGTTTGGTGCTGTAGTCAATCAGTTCACTGTTTTCGAAAAAGACGACAACTAATACATGTTCCTTGTTTATTTTTCTCAATATTGGCAATGCTCTGTTTAAACCATAGATACTTTCAAAATTGCTGTATAAAAATAACAAACTTCTCGATTTAATTAATTGTTTTATGCCATAATACAACATTTCATAATTTGCTTCAACATTTCTTTCTGTTTGATTGTACAATGCATTTAATATGGTTTGAAGTTGACCAGGTTTTTTATCTGATTTTATGGCAGCACCAATTTTATCTGAATAAGTCATTAAGCCTATTCTATCTTGTTTTTTTAATACAAGATTGCTAATGGATAATGTGGAATTAATGGCATAATCCATTAAGCTAAGTCCATTAAATGGCATCAACATGATGCGGCTTTTGTCTATGATGGAATAAATGGATTGAGCTCTTTCTTCTTCAAATTGATTGATCATCAATTCATGAGATTTACCAGTAGCTTTCCAATTGATATGCCTTACATCATCTCCTCTGACATAGTGTTTAATTTGTTCAAATTCGTAACTAATTCCAATTCTGCGCATTTTTTTTACACCATGAAAACGGGCTATTGAAGAAATAGTAAACAGTTCGGTTTTTTTCATTTGAATGATGCTAGGATATACTGGCACCATGGTTTCTAATGGTATAACTATTCTGCGTTTTATTAAGCCCATTTTTGATTCAACAAATACATTTAAGTTTCCAAAATGATACTCTCCACGAGTTAAAGGCTTGATGTAATACACGATTTTCTCATTGCTTTTTGGTTTGATGTTTAGATGGATGCTGAAATCTCTTTTTTGAAGTTGAAAGGGAAGTTCATCTATGACATTCAATTTCCAATCTCTAGAGCTTAAGTTTCTTATCAGTAATTCTATTTTGTTGTCATCACTTAACGAAAGCAAAGGTTGAGTAATCCTATTGCCTTGTATCATTATTTTGTTTGCATAAATCCATATAAAATCTATTATAACTATGGAAATAAACACCAATGTTAAAATTTTAGTAACAGTAAATACATATGGAATAAAAAAGGAGATGATATACATAGAAATGAACAATGTACAACACACAAAAAACCTTTTGGTAAAAAATAAATGGCGATACAAGTTTAACATTGCATTATTTATCTTGGTACTTCAATGTTTTGAAACAATTCTTTTAAAATGTCTTTAATTTCAAAACCTTCCATTTCCTTATCTGGGGCTAATATGACACGGTGGTTTAATACAGGATATGCTGCATATTTGATGTCATCTGGAGTTACAAAGTTTCTACCTTGCATAGCTGCTAAAGCCTTAGATGTTTTAACAATGGCAAGAGATGCTCTAGGCGAAGCTCCTAAAAAGAAGTCTTTTGTTTGTCTGGTATGAACAATGATTTTTGCAATGTATTCAATCAATTCATCTTTTATGTACACCTTTTGTACAATTTTTTTACATTCTTCTATTTCATGTAAATTAATTACTTTTTCAACATTCACTACCGCCTTGTTTTCAAAGTCAGATTCAAATTTTTTAATGATTTCAATTTCTTCATTTAAATTTGGATATTCCATTTTAATTCTAAATAGAAAGCGGTCTTGTTGAGCTTCAGGTAATTTGTATGTTCCTTCTTGTTCTATTGGGTTTTGTGTTGCAAGAACCATGAACGGGGATTCTAGTTTATGTGTTTTTCCATCGTTAGTGATTTGTTGTTCCTCCATTACTTCAAATAGAGCTGCTTGTGTTTTGGCAGGAGAACGGTTAATCTCATCTATTAACACGATGTTAGAGAATATTGGGCCTTTTTTAAATTCAAAATCGGAGTTTTTGACATTAAACACACTTGTCCCCGTGACATCAGCTGGCATTAAATCTGGTGTAAATTGAATTCTTTTAAAATCTAAATTCATGGTTTTTGCCAATAAATTCACTGTTAGTGTTTTAGCAATGCCAGGAACACCTTCTATCAATACATGCCCACCTGTAAAAATGCCTGCAAGTAATAAGTTAATCATTTCATCTTGACCAACAATGACTTTATGGATTTCATGTTTAATTTTGTTTACAGTGTTTTCTATTATTTGAACATCTAGTTCTGGTCTTTCCTTTTCAAGGTTAATTTGGTTTAATTCTTCCATGATTATTTGTTTTGATATTGATTGTATTGGTGATTAAATTGTTCGATGTGTGAGTGAAATTCAATAAGTTGAGTACTGCTTATTTTATTCGAAGGTTCAATGATGTTTTGGTAATAATTGTATATTGATTTTACTTTGTCGATGTCCACTTTTGATTTAGTTGCTATCAATTCTATGATTTTATCATTGATTTCGGAAGTAGAAACATTGATTTTATTTCTTATAAACGAATTAAATAATGTCATTTTTGTTACAGCAATTTGTTTGTGGTTTCCTTCTTTAAAATACATGCCACTTATTGTTTCAAGATATTTTAAGCTTGTATTTCTTTTTGGTTCAATTACAGGAATAATTCTTTGTTTTCTTTTGGCTCTAAAAATAAAATAGAATAAAATAGTTAATAGTAAGGTGTACCAAGCAAATTTCAATGGTTTTTGTTTTAAAATATAAGAGAGAGGAGTGTCTCCCGGACTTATCTGTTTTGCGCTTTCTCGTTTATAATTCCTAGAGGAAACATCGTATATGATTTGATTTAATGGAGTTTGATTTAATACTTGATTTAAGTGCAAAAAACCAGAATCATTATTGAGAAAATAATTTGTAAACAATAACGGGTTAGAATGGTAAATAATTTTGCCCTTTCCATTTTTAATTTGAATGCAATTAGCCTCACCATCTAAATTGCTTAATTCAATGTACCTGTCATAAGTGTCTTCGTAGAAATAACTGAGTTGTTTGTTTTCATTGATAACAGTCCAATTGGTGTTTTGGTCTTCATTTTTATTTTCACCTCTGTAACGGAAAAAAAACCTTTTCTTCGGATATTGGTTTTGATTGAATTCAACAAATACACTGTTTTGAGTTATCGGTTTAAGCTCAATTGGTTTGCCAAATTCTGAGAAAATACTAATCAATGTATCTGGCAACCATTCTGACACAATGATAGCAGTACTTCCATTTGCCGTAAAATCCATCAATGCATTGATTTCATCATGGGTATAAAAGGCGTTTCTACCAATAAATACATAGGTTGAACTGTCTTTGTCTTGCCTGTAATTTAAGGCATCTTTAATGTCTTTTCTTATTTCAAAAAATTTGTTATTGGATTTGTCTTTTAACAATTCTTTGAATAATCCGAAATCATAAGGTTGTTTTTCGCTATCTGTGTATGTTTTACCCCATGTATATATTTCTTTTGGTTTAAAATCCGACTTTGCAATGAAAATTCCTATCAATACAACAAAGACAATAATAGCAGATAATATGATTTTGTCTTTAGAGTTCATTTGGTGTTGATTGCATTATCAAATTCGTTAAAGAAAGGCATAAGTGAATGGTAAAGTTTCTCATCTATTGGATTGTCTCCATACCAAATGCCATCAAAGTTTAATGTTAATTTTTTAAAAGGGTGGTACACTGGGTTTGAGTTCAACTGCAATAAATAGTCATAATTGGTTTTCTCCTTACTGTAATATATCAAGTTGTTTTTAATTAACATTTGCAATACTTGCAAGTATTTTATTCTATAAGCTTCTTTATAATTGCCAGAATTAAGAGCTAAGTTCAATGGAGTTGTTAATTCTGCTTGTTTAATGCTCTCATGATCCAAATTGTCAATTTCAAATTTTAATTTATTGTCAATATCAATGTTTCTATTCCATTTATTCGGAATAATTTTTATCAATAAAAAGATTAATATTCCAATAGCAAGAAAGTAAAATATGTACTTTATATTGATTCCAGTATTGTTTTTTTCAATTTTTTTCTTGTATCTATTTAAGTCTTCTTCAGGTTTTTCGTTTTTCTTAATTTCCTCGAATTTGTACTTTTCAATTTCTTTTTTCCATTTAGTTTTATTTAAATTTTCATGGTACTCTGAATTTAGTATTTGATTCTTGGATGAGTCATTATAATGTAAATTCTCATTGTAATACGAAGTTTCAATTTGGGGCATGAATGTATCATTTACATTTTCAATAATTGAGGTAGAATCAATAGATTCGTAATCATTTTCAATTTGTGAATGAGCATTGAAAATGAAACATAAAAAAAGTATTAATATGATTTTATTCGGTTTCAAGTCCATATTTTTTACTTATTATGCCTATTTCATTGATTTGTTTATGGATGGTATCTGCTGTAGATATTTCTTTAATGCTGTAAGTGGCAATAGCAATTTGATAACAAAATATGATGAAGCATAATATTGTTATAAATAAAAAAGTAAACATCAAAACAGTCTGTGTTAATAAAGTAAATGTAACTTCACTTAATTGAAAATTGATATTGATTAAATAATAAAAAAAGAAAATAAAAGGTGATAGAATGAAAATAAAGGCACAAAAAGAGGTAATTAAATTCATTACAAGTATACCTGATAATTTACGAAAACCATTTCTAAAGATGAGTCCAAAAATGGATATATAATTAGCTTGCTTGTACAAATTTAAACAGTAACTATAAGCCGTAGAAATGCAAATTGGATACAAAATTAAAAACAATAAGGTCATAAATCCCGAGTTGAAAAATAACAAGGTATTTATAACCATGATGCTAGGAATTAATGCCATTAAAAACCTAAGAGGTTTGAAAGTTTCTTGATGTTTAATTAATTTACTTTTGATAATGATTTGTATGGATATAAAAGCAGCACCAATTTGCCAAAAAGAAGAAATAAGCCACATTGATATGTTTTTGTTTGGATTAAAAAGCAAATTGACATTTTGATATAGGTCAATGAACTTTTCTATGCTTTGACCCAAAAATGTCTCGATAAAATCAATGAAACCGAGTTCTAAAATTTCAAATTTTTGAATGCTTTGATTTAAATAAAAAACATATAAAGTAGAAATAACTATAAAGGAGACAATAAAAGCATTTCTTATTGCTGAATTGAAATGTTTGTTAAACAATTGAAATGACAAAATGAAAACATGGCCATTTGAGTATATTTTTGTTTCGTTAAAATCCAACAAATTATCCTCTTTAAGGTCTTGAAAACCGTCAAAACTATCCTTATTGTTTCTAAATTTAAAATAGGGATAAAGTACAAAATATCCAACCATTATTGCCATGGAAAGTAAGATTAAAAGCCCTCTTAACCAGTTTGACAAATCTGTTTCTCGGGTGAGAAAAGATTCAATAAAAGCAGCCAGTAGGATGAAAGGAATAGTAGATAAAAACAACATTGCACCTCGTTTGCCCCAAATACTGAAAGCTTTAGATTTGCTGAGAGTACCAGGGTTTATAAAACCCTTGCCTAACAACATTCCTGCTGTAGTTTCAATGACTAGTGTGAGTATTTCAATGGTGCCATGAAGCCATACAGCATAATTGAAATCTGATACAATGCCTCTTGAATAAAAGAAATACATAAACACCCCCAACATGATGCCATTCATTATCATGATAGCTATTGAGCCATATGAAAATAACAAGCCAGCAATGAATACAATCAGCGAAACTCTGAGATTGTTAGAGGCAATCATAATGAACATTTCCAATCTGTCTGATTGTTTATAAACAGCCATGGGGTCGCCTTTTTCAATGTTATCAATGGTTGTTTCTACATAAGTGTTTCCTAATATAGAACGAGCAAAGTTTTCGTCTTTTAAGCTAGAAAAAGCTCCAATTAAAACAGTAACTAAAAGAATGAAAAATGAAATGTATATGGTTTTTCGGCTGTGGTAACAGATTAAAGGGACGTCATGTAAAAAAAAGGATTTAAGCGAATTTAAAAAATTGCTTTTGTTTTTGTAAATGTTGATGTAGATTTTTTGCGCTAACCCATTTAAATACACTCTTACCGACCTGTTTTTGTAAAAGGTACGTGCATATGAAAGGTCGTCAGTTACCTGAATCAATTGGACACGTAGCTCTTCAGCGCTTTTTGTGGATTTAGAAAGCTCTTTTTCAAAATTTTCCCATTTGTCTTTATTTTGTTCTACAAAAAAACTTTCTCTCATTTTGTATCGCAATGATATAAAAAACTTTTTAATAAATATCAATGAATTACATTTTTTATTTAATGGAATTTACTTTAAAATTGTAAATTAATCTCAAATGAAAACCATTGACATTCAAACAACACAGAATGTATCTATAGAATATCAGTTGCCAGAATTGAGTTATAGAATAGTGGCTTTTATCATTGATTTTGTAGTGATGCTTTTAGTGTTCACCATTTTATCCGCTGCAGCAAATAGTTTTTTTACCACTCAATCATTTTTATTGGTATTTCAAATTATCACTTATATTTTGTTTGGATTTTATACTTTAATAAGTGAATTTATAGGTCATGGACAAACTGTAGGAAAGTTAGCTATGGGAATTAAAGTGGTTAAATTAAACGGTGATGAACTGGAATTTTACGATTATTTTTCAAGGTGGAGCATGAGGTTGGTTGATATTTATTTGAGTTTTGGATGTATAGCCATGTTTATCATTTCCGGTAATACCAATGGGCAAAGACTTGGAGACATCCTCGCAGGTACTACTTTAATTAAAAAAAGAAGTAATTATGGTTTTCAATTGCAAGACATTCTGAATTTAAATAAAAGAAAAAGGGAAGAAATGGAATTTGAATATCCATTGGCAAAAAAATTAAATGAAAAAGATGTTCTGTTAATTAAAAATACAATTTATAGATACTCTAAATTTAAAAACACCGCTCATGAAGAAGCTTTAAATTTATTAACTGATAAAATTTGCAATGTGTTAGAACTTGAAAAAGTACCTTTCAATAAAATTGAATTTTTAAACAAAGTCATTTCTGAATACATCATTTTAACTAGATAAATTGAATTACAAAAAGATTAAATGCTACTTAATTTAATTTATTTTAACTTCGCAGCGTGAAATTTGATTTAAAAACCGTATTAGTTCTTTTGTTTCTGGGGTTTGTGTGGGGAAGTGCCTTTATTCTTATGAAAATAGGTGCACAAAGTTTTGATTACATTCAAATGGCATCCTTGCGATTGATTTTTGCTGGATTAGTAGCTGTTCTCTTTTTTATCTATATTTATAAAGATGTTAAAATAAAAGATTGGAAATTTTTATTATTATCAGGTGTTTTAGGGAATTTAATTCCTGCTTATTTATTTGCAAGTGTCAGTAAAGAAATTCCAAGTTCTTTATCTGGTGCATTAAATGCCTTGACACCTCTTTTTGCCTTGGTTTTTGGGGCTATTTTATTTAAAATAAAATTCAATACTCGACAGTTCATTGGCATCCTAATTGGATTAATAGGTGCATTGGTGCTCATTTTTTCGGCAAACTCCACTAATCTAGAGTTTAATTTCCAATATTTATATCCGTGTTTAAAAGTTGTTGTTGCAGCATTGCTGTATGGTATAAATGTTAACATCATTAAATCCAAATTAAATCACAACGATGCTTATACAAACAGCATGGTTCCATTGACTTTAATTTCAATACCTGCATTGTTTATTGGGATAGGAAATAATGCTTTTCAAACAGCGATTAAACCCGAAAGTTTAACTTCACTTTTAGGGATTTTAGTGTTAGGTGTTGTAGGTTCTGCTTTGTCTTTAATTGTATTCAACAAATTAGTTAAAAAAACTTCAGCATTATTTGCAGCTTCTGTTACGTATTTGATTCCAGTTTTTGCTTTTTTATGGGGTATTTATTTCAAAGAACCTGTTGGATTGATTCAAGTTTTTGGAGTTTCACTAATATTGATTGGAATTGTATTAACTAAATAAATGCTGCCACTTGAATTTGTTAAACGGATGGAAAATCAACTTGGCTTAAGTGAAAGTCAAGATTTTTTTAATGCTTTAAACTCACCTGCACCCATTTCTATTAGAATAAACAAACAAAAGTTTAAAAACTCGTTAAATTTAGAGAAAGTAAAATGGTCTTCTGATGGATATTATTTGCCATCCCGACCTTTGTTTGCTTCTGATCCTTTATGGCATGCTGGAGTATATTATGTTCAAGAAGCTAGTAGCATGGCCATTGAACAAGCTTTTTTAGCCATAAAAAAATCATTAAAAACCAATCTTAAAATTTTAGATTTGTGTGCAGCTCCTGGTGGAAAATCTACACATTTGTTGAATTTAATGGATGTTGATGATGTATTGATTTCAAACGAGGTTATACAAAGTAGAGTAGGAGTTTTACAAGAAAATATCAGGAAAAGTGGATATTCAAATGTAGTTATAACAAACCAAGATTCAAGTCAATTCAACAATTTAAAAAATTACTTTGACTTGGTTTTAGTAGATGCACCTTGCAGTGGTGAAGGATTATTTAGAAAAGACATACAGGCTGTTCAACATTGGAATGATGAAAATTTAAAAACATGTGAATTGCGTCAAAAAAGAATTTTGAGTGACATCATTCAAAGTGTTAAATCCGGAGGTTATATCATTTACAGTACTTGTACATTCAATCCTAAAGAAAACGAAGCACAACTTGACTATTTAATATCCAATGGATTTGAACCTGTTAATTTTGTCATCAATGGCAAAGAAAATTATGTTCATTCATTTTTGCCTCATCAATGCGTTGGTGAAGGTTTTTTCATTGGATTATTGAAAAAAACTGGGTGGGTTAATGAGTCGGAAATGTTCGTTAAAAACAAGTTCACCATTGAAAAAGTTTCTCAATCTTATTTGAAGAATCAAGATCAAATGTTGTTTGTCAGAAATGGAAACATTAAAATTGGGTTGACTGAGGCTACCTTCAAAGCGATTAATCATTTACCTTTTCATCTAGTATCTTTTGGAGTTGAATGTGTAGAAATGAAGTCTCAATTAGAGTTGCCTAAAGATTACTTGGCCTTTTCAAATGATTTCAATCAATCGTTATTTCCTGTTATTGATTTGGACTTAAAACAAGCAATAAATTACATATCAAGCCAATCCATTTCCATCAAACTCGATTGGAAAGGCTATATATCCTTATGTTTTAGAGGTTATGTCATTGGAATTGGAAAATCTATAGGAAACAGAATCAATAATTTATTTCCCAATCCATGGAAATTAAAGAAAGAAATTAAAGAAAGTGAGTATTTTACTTTAATAGACTAAAAGTGGCATCATATGAGTGTCCTAAATATTCATAAGGTTTTGATAACTTACTTTTTACTTACAACTAATTTAATTACCTTTGCTGAAATTTTATAAACAACAAAATCAATGGCAGATATTTTTGAAAAAGTAATAAAAAATATGGGTCCTTTAGGTGCTCATATCAAAGAAGCTCATGGTTATTTCACCTTTCCTAAGCTTGAAGGAGAAATTGGTCCTGAAATGATTTTCAACGGCAAAAAGAAATTAAATTGGAGTCTTAATAATTATTTAGGATTAGCCAATCATCCTGAAGTAAGAAAAGCAGATGCAGATGCAGCATCTCAATATGGATTAGCATACCCAATGGGTGCAAGAATGATGAGCGGGAATAGCAATCCTCATGAACAATTAGAAAAAGAATTAGCTGAATTTGTAGGCAAAGAAGATTCTATTTTATTGAATTATGGATACCAAGGCGTAGTCTCTATCATTGACGCTATGGTGAATAGACACGATGTCATTGTTTATGATGCTGAATCACATGCTTGTATTGTGGACGGTGTAAGATTGCACATGGGAAATCGTTTTATGTTTAAACACAACGACATGGAAAGCTGTGAAAAACAATTGCAACATGCTACCAAATTAGTTGAAAAAACTGGTGGTGGAATATTAGTGATTACCGAAGGTGTGTTTGGAATGAGTGGAAATCAAGGGAATTTGAAAGGCATTGTAGCTCTAAAAGAAAAATACAATTTCAGATTGTTTGTAGATGATGCTCACGGGTTTGGTACAATGGGACAAAAAGGTAGTGGTACTGCAGAAGAACAAGGAGTGATAGAAGGTGTTGACTTGCATTTTTCTACTTTTGCTAAATCCATGGCAAGTATTGGTGCATTTGTTGCTGGGCCTAAAAACATTTTAAATTATTTAAGATACAATTTGCGCTCTCAAATCTATGCTAAATCACTGCCAATGCCTTTAGTTGTTGGAGCTCTAAAAAGATTAGATTTAATAAGAACAAAACCTGAATTAAAAGATAATTTATGGAAAATTGTAAATGCACTTCAATCAGGTTTAAAAAGTGCTGGATTTAATATTGGTACTACTTCTACACCAGTAACCCCAGTAATATTAAACGGTACTGTAGCAGAATCTACCCATTTAACTTACGATTTGAGAGAAAATTATGATATTTTCTGTTCAATAGTGGTTTACCCAGTCATTCCTAAAGGGTTAATTATATTAAGATTGATTCCTACTGCTGTTCACACTTTAGAAGATGTAGAAAGAACCATTAAAGCCTTTACTGACATAAAAAATAACTTAGCCGAAGGAAAATATAACCATGATAAATTAGTGAATGCAGCACTAAGTTAAAACAATAAATTAATGGAGTAAGCATTTCATCGTATAAAAATGATAAAATCCATTAAAAAATTATTTATTGAATACAATACTTATACAAAAGGAGAAAGGGTAGCCATTCTCCTTTTGTTTTTTATCATCATTGCAGTTACTTTAGTTCCTCTTTTTTTTAATCAAGTAAGCGAAAGCGATAAAACAGATTTTTCTGAATTTAAATCCTATCTTCATGATTCAACTAATTTTAACAATGAAATAAATGATGAGAAGGAAAGATATAGCTTAGAAAATGAAAACAAGAATTTTCATTCACAGTATGAAGAATCTAAATTTTATGCGTTTGACCCCAACACCATTTCTTCAGATCAAATGATTCAAATGGGATTTAGACCTTATTTATCTGAGAGAATAATAAAATACAGAAATGCAGGGGGTAAATTTTTGCAAAAAGAAGATTTGTTAAAAATATATGGATTTTCCGAAGTGTTTTACAAGCAATTAGAACCTTACATAGCCATTCAAAAACCACAAATAATAAATTCAGAATTCAAAACTGATGAACCCAAAAAAACAACTGTTAATGTGGTAAATAAATTCAAAATCAATGACATGGATACCAATGAATTAAAAATGATTTATGGTATAGGTTCTAAATTATCAAACAGAATCATTAATTACAGAAATAAGTTAGGAGGATTTTATTCTAACAGTCAAATAAGCGAAGTATATGGACTAAGTCCTGAAACAATGAATCAATTGTTATCAAAACTTGAGGAATCAACAGGGGATTTCAAGAAAATAAATATCAATAATGCAAGTGAATTAGAAATATCAAATCACCCATATTTCAAAAAGAATATTGCAAAATTAATAATCAATTACAGGAATCAGCATGGGAAATATCAAACAGCAGAAGATTTAAAAAACATCAAAGTATTAGATGATGTAACTTTCAATAAAATAAAGCCTTACCTCGAATTTTAGAAGATTTCCATTTTATTTCCATTTTATTCTATATATTCGCTCATTACTAAATTTGAGAAAAAACTACGATAGAGCTATTTTATTTGGTTTCATAATGGCGATAAATTTCTGTTTTTCGCAAGGTAATAAATTGTCTATTCAATTATCAGCTCCTAAAACATTGAGCATTTGTGGTGTTAATGATAGTATTACCATTCAAATTTTTAATATATCCAATTCTAATATCAATTCCATCAGTTCTACTATCAATTTGCCACCAGGTATAAACTATGTTCCTGGCACATTAAAAGGAAGTGGAGTTACCGAAAGCAATTTATCTAATTTAAATAAACCAGTATTTGCTTGTCCAAATTTAGCAGTAGCTAAAAATTTCTATTTTAGAATATATGTGACAGCTAATTGCCAACTATTAAATTACATAAGCAATAACAATACACCTATTATTAACTGCAATACAACCTACAGTGGTAATTATGATGTAGGGAACTCTTTGCCCTTTTCTACCAACATACCATCCATTTTATTTTCATCCATTACTAATCAATCTTATATTGGAAATGTTAATACCAAATTCGAAAGAAAAATAAGTATAGGAAATTATGGCAAAGGACCAATTAAAACATTGACTTTAAAAAGAATAAATGGTTCTGATTTGAAAAGTTTTTTTGTTAAATCAGGTACTACAACATACAGTGGTGATACTACCATTACAATTCTTAATAAAAACGATTTTAAATTAATAGGCAACTTAGATACTTTTTTTGATCAAAATGAAGTGATAGTGATTACAGATTCACTAACCATAAAAGGTTGCAATAAGTTAAACACCAATTATGAATTGTATTGGGGTTGTTCATCAAACAATTGTGCTTTAATTAAAAATTCAGGGAGTGTTTCTATCAGTTCTAATTCTCCTAACCTAGTTTTTTTTCCAACAGCTGCTTATCCAGTTTGTTTTAATAATAAAAATCATGTTCAATTATTGAAGTTAACCAACAATGGAAGCATGGTTTCAGAAAAAACTAAAATTACAATTGATCAATATTACTATTATGATTTATCTAAAATAGATACTTCTACCATTAAAATTAAAACAGGTTGGAAAGGTTCATGGATTAAACCCAAAATTGACAGTGTTGGTTACAATTACAATTTAGGAAATTGGTCTTGCTTAGGGTCAAATCCTATAGGATTGTTTAGGCTTAACATTGGAAAGATTGCTCCCAAAGACACATTGTACATTCAATTTGAAAACAGTACTTGTCTATCAAATGCTTGTAATTTTAATTTTTATTCTAATTCATGGGGTTTTTATTCTACCTATTACGATCAATGCAATAACATCAAAAAAACACCATTCACTTGGGGTAAATATTACGATTATTCCGTAGTTACTCAATCGCCATTTACTCCAACTGATATTTCTAACACTGAAAAGAAAGAATTTAGGCATTATTACAGTTCAATGAGTTTTTATAACTACGATAATACTCTTGCTTTTCAATTTGATATTGTATTACCAAAGGGACTTAAACACAGTAAAAGTGTTAATGATTTGTTTTTTGAAAATGCTACATTAACATCCGTTTTGAAGCCTGATTCTATTGGATTCAGAGGAGATACAGTAAGAGCGTATTTCAATAAAATAACATTTATTCCCAATTTGGGCGAATTGGTTTATTACCTTACAGCCGATTGTTCAGTATCTGGAGCTTCGGGTGTTAAAACAATTAAAACCATTTTTAGATACAGTCCAAGCAAATCTTGTAACAAAAGAGAATGGTTCGAGTATTGTGCAAATTACAACATAAAAATTCATTGCAATTCAAGTTGTGCACAAGGTCTTAGGTTTTTGAATTTCAATGTTCAACGTTCTAATTTTGGTAAACCAGATAACAACAATGATGGATTGCCTGATAATTCTGGTAGTATCAATTTAAGCAAGGTTAGAGAGGAGAGGGCTTTGTTCAAAGATACCATCAAAGCGGTGTATCAAGCTAAAATTTTAAAACCTAAAAGTGGAACAAGTTGGAAACATCTTTATGTCGAAACAAAAGTGGATTATGGATATTATTTAGATGTGGTATCAAGTAAATTTGAAGTGTATAGGACAGGCAAATTAAGAAGCAGTAATTGCAATAACTTTAGAGTGAAAAAATCTGTAAGTGGATACTCTGCTGTTTTCAAATTTGATTTGTCAATAGATAGCATTTCGTCTTGTTTGCCAACTGGGTATGACTATAAAGCCAATGATAGCATTAGTTTTGTTGTGAATTATGTAGTGAGTAAAAACATGGGCTTAAATTCAGTGCCTACAATTTTTTCTAATGAATTTTATACTTCAGCTACAGCTAATCCTACCCAAGCAAAAGACAAATTTCAATGCGATTCATTTTCTGGGCAAATGGTTCTTGCGGGATTTTCGTATATCAATTATGGCCCCGATCAATTTGTTACTAACAATTGTAATAACATCAATTTTACTCAAAATTATTACATGGGAATTGCTGCTGGAAATACCTATGCGGGTAATAATTATTTCCCTTTTGAATACAGAAATTTTTCAAGATTAAAAGAAATTAAACAAAAAATTCCAAAAGGATATCAATGGAAAAATGCAAGCATCTATCATGCTTATACCAATGGAAGTGGAGTAGGAACTTATCAATTTAAAGATTCATTAAAAGCCACAGTGAAACCAGGTGAGGTGGTGTACGAAACTTCTAAGTATTTTACAGACTCATCTAAAGGGAAATTTATACTGAGTGATGATGCTTATCATGGAGTATTTTATAGTTATTTTCAGCCTACTTGCGAGGCTACCCCATCCGTTCCTGAACCTGTTGAATACATTTTTGTGTTTGAAAGAAAAGGTACATTTGGCTCAGGATTCGATACGCTAAAGTCTTTGTCTTACACAGATTATGTTACATTCAACAAGCCAATTGTATCCATAAAACCAACCATTCCTATTAATTATGCTTACAAGGATACTGCTGAATGGGATTTACAATACACCAATTCTTCTTCAACATTTAGTACATTAAATGTTTGGTTTGCACCCGATAACAGTGGCTCTGTTAAAGTTGTTGAAATAAGGGATTTAACAAAAGACAGTGCTTTAAAGCAAAACAATGGTATATTTTCAGCAGGGAATATCAATTACAATTCCACAAAAAAATTCAGAGTAAAAGCTATATACAATACATGCAATAAAGACAGTGTAATTGTTTACAGTGGGTGGAACTGCGATGGTATTCCTAGCAGCTTGTCCGCATATAAGTGCTCTACTGAAAGAATTCCTCTTTACATTGAACCTCAAAATACCCAAATACAAACTACCATTACGGATTCCATTAGCAATATAGAATTATGTACTCCCAACAATTATAGATTATTACTCGAAAACAACGGACAAACAAATGCTAGAAACTTAAAAGCCATTGTAAATTTACCTGTGGGAATGAAAGTTGTAAATGGTTCAGTAAGAGTTAAATACCCGCTTAATAGCAATTGGAAAAGCATAGCAAATCCAATTAATTCTTCTGGAACTACTTATGAATGGGATTTGAGTCAGCTAATTTCTCAACTACAAAATGGAATTATTGGGGCAATAGATACTACGAAAAATAAAATTTTAATTTCATTCAAAACTCAAACAGATTGCAATTATTCAAGTGGCAATTTCATTATTGCTTCTGCTAAAGCCAATATAAAATGCGGAAATTCAGTGTTAGTATTTCCTTCTGTGAGCAACCCAATAACCATCAAGGGCGTTTCTAAACCTTATTTTTCCTTATTAAAAACCGAAGTTGATTCGATATTTCCATGCTTAAAACCATCTAAAGTTAAAGTTAAAATTATCATATTAGGCCCAGGAAATACAGGAATTGAAGATAAATATCAAGTGTATTTGCCACCAGGATTGTTTTACGATTCTACTTTGTTTTCTGCTGTTAGAAATTCCCCTTCTGTAAACAATGTATTAAAACGTAATTTTAATGGAACTAACGAAATAGAGTTTAGCTTGCCAAAGGATGTATTAGCTGGTGATAGCATTTTGTTTGAATATGGATTTAATGCAAATAACAAAGCAGTAAATTGTGGTACAATAGACTTGTATAATCAAGCTTCGGTAAAACAAGAAGTAACATGTGTTGCCAATAACAGTACCTGTAAAATCAATGTTGTAACAAGTAATTCATTGAATAAAGTGCCTGTATTTAAAGGAGATTTAATGATTCAAAAATTGAAATCGAGTATTGATAAAATGGTGAATGATTCGGAATATCTTACTTTAAATTTTCAAATAAAAAATCAAAGTTTTGATGTCATTAAAGGCAATGTCACAAAATTTAAAATCTTGTTTGATTCTAATCTCTCTGGTTCAATAGACATCAACGACCAAATAGTTGGAACTATTTCTATTGATACTACAATCAAGAAAAATGGAGTATTGAATCAAACTGTTCAACTGAAAGTAAAAGCTGGAGTATCTTGCGCTTTATACATAATAGCAGATAGCAGTACTTGTAACTGTAGTTTTAATTCTTATAAATTTCCAATTCCTAGCCTGAATAATGCTGGTGTAGATAAATATTTGTGTCATAATGACAATGTTAAATTAGGGTCTAATCAAATTAATGGGTATAAGTATTTATGGGATAATAATTTTGATTTAAATTCAGATACTATAGCAATGCCACTGTTTACTGCTGATAATTCGGGTAATAAAATGCTGGTAAAAAGATTGATATTAAATACTCAAAGAAAATATTGCAGAAGCAATGACACCATTCTTGTTCATGTTTACCCCTTGCCAATCATCAAAAAAATACAAAACGATACACAATTGTGTTTAAATAAAACAGTAAAATTAAACATGAAAGTAAGTGGTGGAACAGGTATAATCAAATCAACATATTCAAGTAATTTATACTTAAACGATAGTAACTTGTTATCTCCAGTTTGTTCTCCAGCAAAATCTATCAACTACATTTTTAATGTCAAAGATTCCTTTGGTTGTAAAGCTGTAGATTCTGTCAAAATAATAGTCAATGTGCTGCCTAAAGCTAATTTTACATACAATTCCACATGTTATGGAGATTCAATTGATTTATACGATTCGTCATACATTTCAAGTGGTACCATTAAATCCATTAATTGGAAATTTAAAACTACAGGAACATTGGATGAAAAACAATGGAAAATAGGGATTTACCCAGCATATTCAGGTTTAGTAAAATTAACAGTTAAATCGGAGTTTGGTTGTGAAGATACCATTTCTAAAAATGTAATTACTCATGTGTATCCTAAAGCTGATTTTAGTGTAAAGAATCATTGTTTTAATGACAGCTCTTATTTTGTTCAAAAATCTACAATAACTCAAGGTAAAATTGTAAAATACGAGTGGCAATTTGGGGATGCTAATTCTAGCAACATTATCCAACCTGTCCATTTTTATCAATCACCAGATACTTTTGATGTGCAATTGATTGTAGAATCAGAGTACAAATGCAAAGATACTTCTGTAAAAAGTATGATAGTGTACCCTAATCCAATTTCACAATTCACAATAAATAATGGTTGCCCAGGTGATAGTTTTAAAACTGTAAATTCATCTCAATTAACTGGTGATGCAATTAAAAATTTTGAATGGTATTTAAATGGTTCATTACAAACAAATCAACTTGATTATAAAAATCAATTGTTTTCAGATACAACTTATACTTTAAAATTAATTGTTAATTCAGTTCATCAATGTGCTGATACTTTGTCTAAAGTATTTGAAGTTTACAGCCAACCTAAAGCAATGATAAAGCTTGATTCAGTTTGTTATGGTATTGCAAATAGTTTTGCAGAACTGAGTAAAATTAAAAACGGAAATCTTCAAACTAGAGAATGGAAATTGAGTGATAACAGTATTTATAGCACTTCTAATTTTAATCATACATTTTCAACAGATGGCAAATACCAAGTTGATTACAAAGTGATTTCTAATCATGGTTGTAGTGACAGCACAATAGGAATTTCGATGTTGCATTCTAGAATTTATCCTAATTTTCAAGTTGCTGATGTGTGTTTAGGAGACAGTTCATTTTTTAAGGACTTAAGCAATAAGAATCACACATCAATCACCAAATGGCAATGGGATTTTGGAAATTCTAATTCATCTTCTTTTCAAAACAATGCTGTACTTTACAATAAAGATACCATTTATAATGTAGGATTACAAATTACTAGCAGCGAATTCTGTCAATATGATACAATTATTTCAACTAAAATTTTCCCTAATCCTATCATAAGTTTTATTGATAACAACCAATGCAAAGACAATCAATTTGATTTTTCTGCAGACATCAAACTAAATAGTGGATTAATTGACACATTTTATTGGGATTTTAATGATGGAACATTTGGAGATAGCATGGAGCAATCTCATGTGTTTCCAGGTGCTGGCGATTATAAAGTAGTTTTGTATGCAAATTCTGATTTTGGTTGTAAAGATACCTTTGAACAACTAATTCAAAGTTTTCCTCCTGTTATTGTCGATTTTAGTAACGATTCTGCTTGTTTAGGTCATGAAGTTACTTTTACTAATTTAAGCATGGTTCCTAATGCAGGAATCAAAAGTTATAATTGGAACTTTGGAGATGGGAACCAATCTACCATCGAGAACCCTACACATACTTATTCATTAGATGGATTATTTAATGTGGATTTTAAAATTACTACAACTTACAATTGTACGTATTCAAAATCAGGGAAAGCCAAGGTATATCCAGTCCCAACCTCATTATTTGATATGAGTTCAAAAAGCGTAGATGTGGTAAATCCTAACATTGAATTTACAGATAAAAGCAGCAATGCTGATTCAGTATGGTATAATATGGGTGATAATCAATTTGAGTACCAACGCAACTTTAAACACCGATATCCAGACAGTGGAACTTTCAGAATCGTTCAGTACACCACCAATAAATTTGGATGTATAGATTCATCTTCAAAAAACATCAATGTTTATTTTATTTATACGTTTTATATTCCTAATGCTTTCACTCCAAATAAAGATTTTATAAATAATATGCTTGAGCCCAATGGAATTGGCTTAGCAAAATATGAAACTACAGTGTTTAATCGTTGGGGACAGATTATATATAACAATAAGGAAAGCGAGCCTTGGGATGGGACTTATGAAGGAGAAGTGGTGCCAAATGACAACTATTTAGTGGTATTTAAAGTGACAGATTTTGCAGGAAAAGTTTATCATTACAGAGCTTTGGTTAGTTTAGTAAGATAAAATTAAATTACCCAATCAGCATTAAAAACTCTTCTTCACTCAATATAGGAATGTTCAATTGTTTAGCTTTTTCTAATTTTGCAGGGCCCATGTTTTCTCCAGCAACTACATAATCGGTTTTGCTAGTTATTCCACTGGCATTTTTGCCTCCATGTTCTTCTACCATGGTTTTGATTTCATCTCTGCTGAATTTTGAAAAAACTCCTGATATAACAATAGATTTACCATCCAATGTGTTTGATTTCTTTTCTAATTCTTTTTCGGTGTTTTCAAATTGTAAACCTGCTAATTTTAATTGATTGATGATTTCAATGTTGTCAGTTTTAGCAAAAAACTCAATCAGTGAATCAGCAATTCTGTCACCAATTTCATCCACTTGAATAAGGTCTTCTTTGCTAGCATTTAACAAATCATCAATGGTTTTAAATTTTGCGGCAAGTTTTTTGGCAACAGTTTCGCCAACATACCTAATTCCCAATGCAAAGAGAACTCTTTGGTAGTGGATTTTTGTAGAATCTTTAATTCCATCTATGGTGTTTTGAGCTGATTTTTCAGCCATACGTTCTAATTTTACTAAGTCCTCAAATTTTAATTGGTACAAATCACTGATGTTTTTTATTAAATTTTGATGGTATAACATGCTGACTGTTTCTTCGCCAATGCCATTGATATCCATGGCTTTTCGGGAAATAAAATGTTGAATTTTGCCTATAACCTGCGGAGGGCAAGCATTTTCGTTAGGGCAGTAATGATTGGCTTCGCCATCTTTTCTAATTAATTCGCTGCTACATTCAGGGCAGTTTTGTATATATACATGTGGAATGGTTTGAGCATCTCTTTTTTCCATGTTGACACCAGTTATTTTAGGAATAATTTCTCCACCTTTTTCAACATAGACATAATCTCCAACTCTAATATCCAATCGTTCAATTTCATTGGCATTGTGTAAAGAAGCTCTTTTAACGGTAGTTCCTAACAGCAACACAGGTTGTAAATTTGCCACTGGAGTAATGGCTCCAGTTCTTCCTACTTGATATTCAATACTCAATAATTGGGTACAGGCTGCTTCAGTTTTAAATTTGAAAGCTATTGCCCATCTTGGAGATTTAGCTGTAAATCCTAATTCTTCTCTTTGATAATAATCATTGATTTTAATAACTACTCCATCAGTATCATAACTCAAGTTTTTTCTTTCTTCATTCCAATAATTGATAAATTGAAATACCTCTTCAATAGTTTGACATTTTTTACTGTGCTCACTCACTTTTAGCCCCCAGTTTTTCATGGCTTCTAAACTTTCAAAATGGGTTTTAATGGTTTCATTTTTTTCAATTAAGTGATAAAGATAAATGTCCAATGGGCGCTTAGCAACATCGCTGCTATCTTGAAGTTTTAATGTTCCTGCTGCAACATTTCTTGGATTAGCATATAGTGTTTCACCTTCTTCTTCTCTTTGTTTATTTAACCTGTCAAAAGCATTTCTATGCATAAAAATTTCACCCCTCACTTCAAAATTATTGGGGTAATTGCCTTTCAATTTAGTGTTCAAAGCCTTAATGGTTTTAACATTATCTGTTACCACATCTCCTTTAGTTCCATCACCTCTAGTAACAGCTCTTATCATTTCTCCGTTTTCGTAATGCAAACTGATAGACAGTCCATCAAATTTCAGTTCACAAATGTATTCATATTCTCGGTGTCCAAGTTGTTTAAAAACCCTTTGGTCAAATTCAGCTAATTCTTCTTCACTGTATGTGTTTCCCAAACTCAACATCGGGTATTCGTGCGTAAAATTTTCGAAGTTTTTATTGATTGCTCCTCCCACTTTTTGAGTAGGAGAGTTGGGGTCATGGTATTCTGGGAATTCTTTTTCTAATGCGATCAAATCTTCTAATAATTTGTCGAATTCAAAATCAGATATACTTGGCTCTGCTAAAACATAATATTTGTAATTGTGTTCAGATAATTGTTTTCTTAAGGATTCAATTCTATCTTTCATGTTGATGCAAATTTATATTATTTTTTATTGTTGATTGATTTTGTCTGCTAAGAATTTTCCCATACTGAAACAAGCTTGAAGTAAATAACCTCCAGTGGGAGCATCCCAATTTAACATTTCTCCAATGCAATGTATAGTTGGGTGTTTTTTTAATTCCAAATCGGAGTTTAGTTCACTTAATTCTATGCCACCTACAGTAGATATAGCTTCATCTATAGGAGCAAGAGATTGTATTTTAATCTTTAAATTTTTAACGGCTTTAAACAAGCTATGGTGATGAATAAATTCTTCTTTATTTAAATGAATTTTTAGCAATTCTATTGCTGTTTTATTAAGGTTTAATTTGGTTTTTAAAAATTCAGTGATATTTAAATTCTGATTTTTAACCATCAATTCTTCCATTTTCTGAATATCCCAATTAGGTTTTAAATCTATAAGGATGGTAGCAAAATTATTTAATTCTAATTCTTCTCTTATTTGTCTGTTAAGGGCGTAAATACAAGCGCCTTCAATTCCGTTTTTAGTCAAAACAATTTCACCTTTAATGCTATTTTCTTTGCATTTAACCTCAATGTTTTTAATGTATTTACCTTGGTTTTTTCCAATAAAATTTTTATCCCAATAGGTATAACAACTGGAATTTGAGGACTTGAATTGAACAGTTTTTATGCCTTTGTTCATAAATTGCTCTAACCAAGCCCCATCAGAACCAGTAATTTTCCAACTGCTTCCACCTAACGAAAAGACAGCAATATCATAAGGTTTGTAGATAGTTAATCCCTTATTGTCAAAAATAAGCTCATCATTGTTCCAATCCATTAATTGGTGTTCAGTGAAAACATTAACACCATTAACTTTCATTTTGTTAATTAAGATATTTAAAACTTGTATTGGCTTTATATTCTTATTAGGAAATACTCTGCCACTGCTGCCTACATAAGTTTGTATTCCTAATTGATTAAGCCATTGAATTAAATCTTGGTTACTAAAGTGTTTTAAAAATGGTTCGATAAAATTTGAAGGATGATATCTTTTGATCATTGTTTGAATGGGTTCACTATGAGTAATGTTCAAACCGCCTTCTCCTGCAACTAAAAATTTTCTGCCAAGTGTTTTGTTTTTTTCATGTAAGAATACATCGTATTTGTGGGTGTCAATATGACAAGCAAATGAAAGTGAAGCAGCTCCTCCACCAATGATATGTATCTTTTTTTTCAGAATAACAAAAGTAGTTGGCTTTCGCGTATTAGTCAAAATAAAATAACCCTAAATTGTTGAAAACTTAATGCAATATATCCTTTAATTAAAAAATCAAATTAATATTTTCGCACAATGAATATTAGACTTATTTATTTCTTGTTTTTCTCCTTTATTTTAAATCAATCTTTAGCTCAAAATAAATCTGTTACAAGTCCTAAACCTACTCCAAAATCCGAAAATAAAGCCAGTACTAAAAAATTTGTGGTGTATTTCGATGTAAACAAGGCCATCATTAAGTCGGAAGATTATAAAGTTTTAGATTCAGCTGTTCAATTCATTCAAAACAATCAAAACATCAAGAGAGTTCAAGTGAACGGATATGCTGATACAACAGGAAATAGCGAAGCAAATTTTGAATTATCAAACAATAGAACTGATACAGTTGCCAATTACATCATTAACAAAGGGGGATTATTGAATTTAAAAAACAAATTTAATACCGCTAGTTTCGGGGAGAAAGTTTCTGGTAAAGAAATGGATTTAGATGAAATGCGCAGAGTGGAAATATTGGTGGTGTTTGCAAAACCAGATAGAGATACTTTAATACGATTAGGTTGTTATTCAGCACTAATACCTGCTTACACTTTTGATGGATATAACAACGATGAATTGAATTTTTCTTTAGAAGTAATAAACACTGATGCTGACTTAAAGAAATACAATATTTCTATGAAAGATGACAATGGAAATAAAATGATTAGTAACGGGATAGTGAAATTGAACGTAACCTATAAAAATAAAATTCAAAAACCAACCAAACCAATAATATATTCATTGCCAGTATTGAATAATTTAAACAATTACAAAGTATATATTGGTCAAACAAATAAGGATAAATCTGTTACATGGAAAGTGGCTGAAAGCACCATAATCAATACCATAGAGCAATTTCCAGATTTAAACGAGCCTTGTTTTGTTCAGAAATTTTCATTGAAAGATTGTAACAATTTAGCCAATTGTTTACAAAAATCACCTGAATGTTATTGTTCTCCATCTGCCTTTGGTGGGGTGTTAAATCCAAGTAAAAATGACATTCATGCAAAGTTTGGGGAAAACAATGGAATAGCGTTATTTACAGATGAAAACGTAAAAAAAGCAAATTTTGAAAAACTTAAAATAAAATTCCATGACAATGTAAGTTTAGAAGAGTTGAACACAGTTTGTAATGCCTTTATGTTTCCTGGAATTACTGATGTCCCTGAGTTTCCTAAGTACACTAGAGAAGTGATAAGGTTTTTAGATATAGATGTTTGCCAACACAATGATTCAGCAGAATTAATCATGAACAAAAAAAGCAAAATTACTGTATTCATTCCTAAAAATCAGTTGCAATTACACAAGGGGAAAACTTATGCTATAGCTTATGCTGACACTAGAAATGATGATTTTTTAAATTGGACCAATAAATTGTCTTTTATGGACTCGTGCAAAGGCTTAACCAATTGCGATTATTATACTTTTGAAGTTCCATTTTCTGGATTTTATGTTTTAGTAGAATTAACACCAATAGACAAAAAAGGAGGCAATGCTGGTGACGATTTGGAAATTGATTCTGATAATTCTAAAGCAAAACCACTAACCATTAAAGTGAAGAAATTCAATGATGTTACTTTTATTTATTATGATAAAGACGAATTAAAAACTAAATATTCTGATGATAGAAAAAACAAAGGAAAACACAACATTCACAAATTGAATGATGAAAAGAAAAAAACGTTAAAACCAGATTTGATATTGGTTCATAAATTAGTGGGAGGTAAGCATTACGCATGGATTGGAATGGGAAAAAGCCTTAAAAAAGCATGGTTTGGGGCGAAATTAAAAACACCTAAAATGAAGTACATTCCAGATGATCAATGGCGAGATTTTATAGAAAAATGGTGCAAACAGTTTGAACAATAATGATTTACATAAAATAGTTACAAATTTTGTTAACTTTTAAGATTGTAACCCAATTATCATATTTTAAATATTTTTAATGCAATTATATCATGTCTGAAATTGAAAAAATCGAGGAACTTTCATTAGATGAGCTAAAGAAATTAGAAAAAAAAATGAAAGCAAATAAGTTGATTTCTTCAACCATGGTTGGTGTTTTAATCGGGGTCATCGGTTTTGGTATTTTTACTAAAGGATTTGGTTTTTTGTTCATTTTCATCTCCTTGTTTTTGATTTATCTTATCAATAAAAATGTAGCTAGGCAAAAGCTACAACTCGTAGAAATACAAAATGAAATTCAACGCAAATTAAATGAATAATGTTTTTTTTGTTGTTTGGATTCCATCAATTAAAAATCAATTTTTGAAGTTAGCTTTGTTATAAGTAAGTTTGCAGAATATTACATTTTGATGAACAAAAAACTAATTCCTGGCATTAAAAGAAAGCTTAAAGAGCTCAAAAACTACCGTTTAGTCAATTTAGATTTTGCTCCAGGTCACTATTATAGCCCTATTGTAGATTCCAATTTAATTAAATCAAATGCGAAGCAAATATTTAATTTTCCAGAAAATGTACCTGGTATAGACTTAAATACTAATGGCCAATGGGAAAACATGGAAAAAATAAAAAATCATTATGCTGAATTGCCTTTTAATGATGACAAAAGCAATGATTTAAGATATTATTACAAAAACAATTACTACAGTTATTCTGATGCCATATTTTTGTATTCTGTATTAAGGGAATTTAAGCCTAAAAATGTGATTGAAGTTGGTTCAGGCTTTTCATCTGCTGTGATGCTAGATACTAATGATAAATTTTTTAATGGAGAAATAAATTTGCATTTTATAGAGCCCAATACTCAAAGATTGTTTAGTTTATTAAGAGAAAAAGACAAAGCGAACACCAAAATTTATCCTACCTACATTCAAAATGTGGACATGACCATTTTTAATCAACTTCAAGAAAACGACATTTTATTCATAGATTCTACTCATGTTTCTAAGTCTGGAAGTGATGTCAATAAAATCATGTTTGAAATCTTACCAGCTTTAAATAAGGGTGTGTTGATTCATTTTCACGATATTTTTTATCCATTCGAATATCCAGAAAGCTGGGTCACTGGTTGGAAAGGTTTCGGATGGAATGAAACTTACTTACTTAAAAGTTTTTTACAATTCAATGATCATTTTAAAATTGAGTTATTCAATACGTATTTAGAAAACTCAAACGAAACATGGTTTAAAGAAAACATGCCTAAGTGTTTATTGAACAAAGGGGGGAGTATTTGGATTAGAAAGGTGAAATAATGAGTAAAGAAGATGTTTTATTGCTTATTTCGATTCCAATTTACATTCTATGTATTACTACAGAAATAATCATTGGAATTAAACAAAGAAAAGAAAATTACATCCTAAAAGACAGTTTGATTTCTTTGTGGATGGGTGTAGTAGGAGCAATTTTAGATATCAGCCTCAAGTTTTTAACATTTGGAGTATTGGATTGGTGTAACCAACACGCTATCTACACTCCAGATTTACTAACCTATTTTCCTGTTATGGCTTGGTTCATCGTATTCATCGGTCAAGATTTTTGTTTTTATTGGTTGCATAGAGCTGAACATTACAGTAGAGTTTTATGGGCAGTGCACAGCAATCATCACAGCAGCGAAAAATATAATTTTACTGTAGCTTTAAGGTCATCCGTATTACAACCTTTTTATAGGTTCATTTTTTACATTCCAGTAGCTTTTTTAGGCTTTGATGGACTAACCATTATGTTCATGTATGCAGTGAATCAAATGTATCAGTTTTTTCTTCACACCGAACTTGTATATAAATTGCCAAATTGGTATGAAAAAATATTTGTAACTCCTTCTCATCATAGGGTACACCATGCAAGCAATGTGGAATATTTAGATAAAAACATGGGACAAGTATTGATTATCTGGGATAAACTATTTGGTACTTTCCAAGAAGAAATACAAAAGCCAGTATATGGGTTGACAAGCAATTTAAAAACATACCATCCTATTAAGGTCATTTTTAATGAATGGGTTAAGTTGTACAAAGATTTACTTAAAAATAGTAGCTTAATCGATAAAATAAAATACATTTTTTATCCTCCGGGATGGAGCCATGATGGTTCATCTAAAACTAGCAATCAATTAAGGTCTGAACTTAAAAAGTAAATAGTTTGAATGGCATACAATTTTTAATGTATGCTAGCCGTTTAGTTTATAAACGTTTGTTCACAACTTAAGCCAATGGAATTAATCTAATTTAATTTTATTTGCTATTTAATTTAAATACTGTATTTAATAAATGAATAAATTAATTGTCATTTCATTGTTTTTGATTAGCTCAATACATCTTTATTCTCAGAAAACTGCGGCAAATGAAGAAAAAATAAAGTTGTATAATACGGCTATTGAATTGTACGATAAACAATTATACAATGCTGCCATTTCTAATTTCAATGATTATTTACCTTATGCCACTGACCCAGTGAACCTAAGCGATGTCGAATATTACATAGCGAGTTGTAAACTTAAGTTACAACATCAAAATGCATTGTCAAACATGATGGATTTCATTGCCAGATATCCTCAAAGTAGAAAAGTAAACAATGCCAATTTTGAAATTGGGGAATATTATTTTTCTTTAGCAAAGTTCAAAACTGCTTTGACTTATTACAAACAGGTATCTGAACTAGGTTTAAGTAAAGATGAAAAAGAAAAATTAGCCTACCACAAAGGCTTTTCTTATTTTAAATCACTTAAATACAAAGAAGCTAAAGAAACATTACAGCCACTTACAACCTATAAAAATCAATACCAAGACCAAGCAATTTATTATTATGGTTACGTCTGTTACATGGATAAAGACTACAAGCAAGCTTTGATTTCATTTAAAAAAATTGAGGACAAGGGATTTGAATCTGTAAAACTTTACATTGCTGAAATATATTATTTACAAAATGAATATCAAAAATCCATTGACTATATTAAGGGCAAAGACTTTGAAAGCCTAAATAGCAATAGAGATATGTTGTTAGGTAAATGCTATTACAGGCTAAATAATTTTGAAGAAGCACAAAATTATTTTGAAAAAAGCAATTACAACATCAATAATCTGACTGCTTCAGAATCGTATGAAATTGGATATACCTATTACATCAATAAAAACTGTACAAAAGCCTCTGAATTGTTTGAAAAAGTAGCTAACAAAGGCGATGCTTTAGGACAAAGTGCAAGCTACAATCTAGGCGATTGCTACTTAAAAGTTGGGAAAAAACAAAATGCATTCAATGCTTTTTATGAAGCACAAAGACAAGAATTCGATAAAAGCATTCAAGAATTTTCAATGATGCACTATGCAAAACTTAGCGAGGAATTGAACTATAGCAACAAAGCCATAGCAGCTTATCAAAAATTCATTGAATTGTTTCCAAAATCTTCTAACATCAATGAGGCTAAAAAGAACCTAGCTACCTTGTTGTACACGTCTAATGATTATAAAACGGCTGTAAGTGTCATGGATGAAATGACTATTAATGACGAATCGACTAAAGAATTATATCAAAAAATATTGTTTTTAAGAGCTCAAGAATTGTTTTTACAAAAAGATTTTGCGAATGCTAAAATGTTATTCAAAAAATCAAATTCCAACAAAGTGAATAACTCAATATTTGGGCAATCAAATTATTGGATAGGTGAAATTGAATTCAGAGAAGGAAAATATGATGAAGCACGTAATCATTATCAAAAGTTCATTGATAATTCCGAAACAAAATCTGTTAAATATTACCCTGAAGCTCTTTATTCTATGGGTTACACTTATTTCAATCAAAATAAATACAACGAAGCAGCTACTTACTTTAAAAAATATAAAACTCAAATAGGTTATACTTTGCCTCAAAATGTATTTTATGACGCTACGCTAAGATTAGGTGATTGCTACTTTGTGCTTGAAAATTACAACGATGCATTAGATGCCTATGCCTACATCATCAGTAACCGTGCAAATGGCGCTGATTATGCCATGTTCCAACAAGGTATGATATATGGAATTCAAGGAAAAGAAAACAATAAAATTGTGATCATGAAAAAAATCTCAAAAGATTTTCCAAATTCTCCTTACATACCAGATGCAATTTTTGAAACAGCTAAAGAATACTCTGAGTTAGATAACGATATTGAAGCTGAGAGGCAATATAAATATTTGATAGAGGATTATCCTAACAGCAAATACATTAAAGAGTGTCACTTGGCTCTAGGTCAATTATATGTTAGGGAAAATAAAATTCAAATGGCTATCGATGAATTTAAATTTGTAGCACAAAATTATCCTGGCACACCAGAGGCTCACAGTGCCATTAAAAATGTAGAAACATTAAGTAAAAAACAAGGCAATATCAAAGAATATTTAGATTGGGTAAAGACCTTGCCTAATACTAATATATCTACTAGCAAGGAAGATTCATTGTATTATGATGCAGCATATCGCAAATATGTTAAAAACGATTGTGTTGGCGCAACTAAAGATTTTGAAGAATACCTCAATAACTTCTCAGATGGTTTTTTTAAACTTAATGCTCACTATTATGCTTCAGAATGTTATAGAAATTTAGAACAAACAAACAAGGAAATTAGCCATTTACAATACGTGGCTGATGCTCAAAATTCAGACTTTAAAGAAGATGCATTGATTAGATTATGTCAAATATATGCATTTCAAAAAAATTGCAACGAGGGCCTAAAATATTATGAATTGTTAGAAAAATACAGCAATACCAATATTGCCATGAAACAATCTTTATTAGGACAAGTTAAATGCAATCAAATAGTGGGTAACAGAGAAAAAACCAAAACCAAAGCTGAGCAATTATTAAAATACGATCAATTAAGTAACGAGGCTAAAGGAGAATCAAACAATGCCCTTGGTAAATATTACTTACATGATAGTTTATACAAAGTAGCTAAAGTGTATTTCAACAAAACATTAAAACAACAACAAGATGTTTATGGAGCTGAAGCTAAATATTACATAACCTACATGCATTACATGCAAGATAGTTTAGATAAATGTAAAAAGTCAATAGTTGAATTCAATAACCAATTTTCTAATTATGATTTTTGGTTGGATAAAACCTTTGTATTGTTAGCAGATTATTACATCAAAAAAGGCGATTTATTTCAAGCTAAAGCAACCTTAAATAGCATCATAGAAAGTTCTACTTTTGAAGCTATTGTGAATGAGGCTAAAGCAAAACTAGTAGCCATAGAAAGTAAAGGAATTAAAAATAATTTAATTAACGAAGAACAAGAGTAGTTTTTCTTTTTTAAGTCTTTGTTTTTAACGTTATTTGTAATAAACAATGACATTACAAGAAGCTGCTGTTAGTCTTAATAATTTGGATTTGCTCGCCTCTCAGGTAGTTGAGGGATTTATTACTGGGTTACATCGCAGTCCATTTCACGGTTTTTCAGTCGAATTTGCCGAACACAGATTGTATAATACCGGTGAATCTACTAAAAATATTGATTGGAAATTACTAGCCAGAACTGATAAATTATTCATAAAAAGATATGAAGAAGAAACCAATTTGAGGTGTCATTTATTGCTAGATACTTCGCCTAGTATGTTTTATCCTAAACCCAATTACGATAAAATAAAATTTGCAACAATCGCAGTAGCTGCTTTATCAAATTTGCTAAAAAAACAAAGAGATGCTTTTGCTTTAACTCAATTTTCTGATAAAATAAATTATCAAAGCGATGTTCGCTCATCTTCTTCTCATTATCATCACATCATTTCGCAATTACAAAGTTCACTTACACAAATTCCTACCGCTAAATCCAGCGAAATAGCTTCAACATTAAATGCAATTGCCGAACAAATTCACAGAAGAAGTTTAGTAGTGGTATTAAGCGATATGTTTGAACAAACAGAACAATCTGAAGAATTAATGAACGCACTACAACACTTAAAATTTAGAAAACACGAAGTCATTGTTTTTCATGTTGTAGATGGAAATAGTGAGTTGGAATTTAATTTTGAGAATAGACCTTATAAATTCATTGATACAGAAACTAAAGAAGAAATAAAATTGTATCCCGATGAAATTAAAGAAAGCTATTTAAAACAAATTCATGAGCATAAACGACAAATCCAATTAAAATGTAGCCAATATAAAATAGATTATGTAGAGGCAGACATAAGAAAAGATTTTAGTCAAATTTTAATGCCGTTTTTTACCAAAAGACAAAGATTGATATGATAAAATATTTAACCTTTATCTTGATTTTGACTATAAAATTTAATTTATATGCTCAAAATTTAGACAGTTTAAAACCGAATAAAAAACCAATTAAAACCTATTATTTCAAATCAAAATGGAGTGTGAAAAATGCATGCTTAAAAAGCATTTATGCATTCAATAAACAAACTGTAAAATTAAGTAAAGCACTATCAAATACTAAAGATTGGGAACTGGTTTTCTTTGATGAGTTTGACAGTTTAGATACAAAAAAATGGAGGTTGGGGCAAGCTTGGGGAGAATTTCATCCTGACCATTTACATCAATATTACAGCAAAAACGATGTAGTAGTTAATAATGGAACTTTAAAACTAATGGGATCATATCGACCTAAATCATTTAAATTAAAAGATTCCAATATAATTATCCCATATTCAGTTGGATTAATTAATTCTGATATATCCTTCAAACAAAAGTACGGTTATTTTGAAATCAGATCAAAAAACCCAAAAGGGCCAGCAACATTGCCAGCATTTTGGTTAAGTGGCGCCAATAGATGGCCTCCTGAAATAGATATTTTTGAAATGTATGGTAAAAAAACAGGAAAAAACATACACAACCAATATGCGACAATACATTGGGGAAAATCTGGAACAAAATCAAGAGGGTATTTGACTAAAAAAATAAACTTGCCTAACAATACAGATACTGCATTTCATGTGTATGCCTGTGAGTGGTCGCCTAAATTCATTAAATTTTATACTGATGGAAAATTAGTGAATTCCATTCGTGTGAATAAAAGATTAAGAAAATGGTTAGACGATGAAATGGTAGTGATAATTAACAATTGTTTTGAAGCTCAATATGTGAACTATTTAGGCAGTGATTTTAAATCCAATTTTTTTGAAGTAGATTATGTTAGGGTTTACCAACGAAAAAAAATCAAGAATTAACGTTGTTTGATTTCTTTTTGCCTATGAAATATTGAATTAATTTTTCAATCATTTTTTGGTACTTTTCTTTGTCAAATATAGCTGATTCTTTAGATGCTTTGTATAAGATAAACAAGCCAACTGGTAATAAAACAATGCTGGCTACCCATGCTCCAAGCCATTCTGGTAAAACACCTTCGCGTCCCATTTTTATTCCTATCATGTTGATGATGTGATAAAATATATACATTAAAGTGGAAACAACCAATGGCATACCTAATCCTCCTTTTCTAATGATAGTACCTAAAGGCGCTGCAATTAAAAACAAGATGATGATGATAAAGGATAAAGTAAACTTTTCATGCCATTTAACATTGTATGCCTGAATGTCTTCTTTTAACATTTCTAACTGATTAGTCCCTGATTCAGCAAGACTTTTAAGGTTTCGAGTTGTGTTTAAAGCCATTTCCAAAAGATTATATCTGTTTTCTTTAGGAAAATTATTGATGATGGTATCACTAATTAATTTAGGACTGTCATTTACATTGCCTTGATTTAAATACCGAGGGTCAGTGTAATATGGTCTGAGATAATCTCTAGTTGCATTCTGTTTTTTTTCAACTTCTTTTTTTAGGGAATCAATTGAATTTTGAAGTTCAACTATGTTCATCATGGCTGCACTCCCTTTAAATAATTCTTTATCGGTTTGTTTTAAATCTAAATTACTTAAATCAAAAGTTATTTTTTGACGATCAAAATAAGTGATGGTAGAGGGTAGTGTTTTATTGTAATCGACATTGTTTACAAGTTCTTCGTACCTAACGCCATTATTTAAGGTAAAATATAGCATCCTTTTATCATCACTTAATTTCATGTTGCCATTTTGAGCTTTAACTATGTTTAATTGGCTATTTCCAGGAATAAATTCATAAATCAAAACATCTTCTATGGTTTCATTGTCTTGTTGTTTTTTACCTACCTTTATTTGGTAACCATCAACACCATCGTAGAAAATGCCTTCTTTTAAATCAAAAGCTGGTTTTTTATTCCTTACGTCAAACAATAAACTTTTAGCCTCAAGGTTTGCTATAGGAATTAATATGTTAGAAATGTAAAAAGTGACTAATGACAATATGCAAATAACAATAAATACAGGTCTAAGGGCTCTATATATGCTGACTCCAGAAGCTTTTAATGCTACCATTTCGTAGCTTTCAGACAAATTGCCAAATGTCATTAAACTTGAAATTAAAATAGCAAGAGGCAAAGCATTAGGAATTAAATCGGCAAGAGAATAAAATAATAATCTAGCGGTAACATGCCATTCTAATCCTTTGCCAATTAAGTCGTCAATGTATTTCCATAAAAACAACATTAAAAATAAAAACATAGAAATAAAAAAAGTGGCAATAAAAGGCCCTATAAAGGCTTTTAATACTAAAATGTTGATTTTTTTAATCATTTAAATGAAGCAAAAGTAAATTTGTATGTGGAATACAAATTTTATACCACCAATTATTTTAACCGCCTATCGCCTGTTTTAATTGGTCAATTTCACTGTGCCATAATTCTTCGAACTCTCTTTTTTCGTCATCCCAACAAAATTCTGTGATTTTAATTGCTACATCATCAGTTAATTCATCTTGTATGATTTCAATGTCCAAATATTCATTTTCAGGTGTGTTTTCCCATTTAAACCTAACCATTTTATTGGGGATGCTTTTTAATAATATAGCTTTTTGTTCTTCACCATCTTCAAATTTAAAGATATATTCAGTTCTACTTTTAGTAATGACATTGTCTGCAAACCAGTCTGCTAAACCTGTAGCAGAGCTAATGTAATTATACAATAAAGATGGGGAGCATTTGATAGGGAACTCAAAGGAAACAATTATTCTTTCACGTTTTTTTGAAACCATAGTATTTTAAATTTACTCTCGCAAATAACTCATTTTTTTTATAAAAATTAAATAAAATTGCTTCTTTTTCAATAAAAATATACACATTCATTTTTCTATTTCATCCTAATGGTCAATCAAACTCATAATTTGGGTAAACTATAATTTCCCCTTATTTTTGTGAATTAAATTGAACTCCAACAACTCAAATATTAAATTTTCATTCCTTATTCACCTTGCATTATTCATATTTACTACTGCATTGGTCATACTTGTTTCCAAAGAAAATGTATATCTATGGATCAATCAAAGACACACAAGTGTTTTTGATTCTCTGTTTTATCACATTACTCGATTACCTGAATTGGCTTTTGTTGTATTTATTATAACTCTGGGGTTTTTAACTAAGAAAAAACATTTACTTACTGTGGTGGTTTCTTTATTCACTTGTACTTTGGTCATTTTAATTTCTAAATATTTTTTATTCAAAGAATTTGATAGACCAATTGTTTGGTTGATGAACAAGGGAATTTCCTTTCATCAAGTTCCCGGAATTTCTATTCACAGCAACCACAGCTTTCCATCTGGCCATACATTAGCTGCTTTTGCATCTTTAAGCTTAGCTGGATTTTTTAGTGGAAAATGGTGGGCTCAATTGTTGTTTATGTTTTTAGCTGTTTTATCAGGATATTCAAGAATGTATGTTTCACAACATTATATTACCGATGTATATGTTGGAGCTATGCTAGGATATTTTATTGTTTTTATATCCTATTTAGTCATTAATAAAAAATGCAAATCATCATATTGGGAAAAAGGAATAATTAACTAATGAAATCTTATCTACCCCTTCATTTATTCATCATTTCTGTTATTGGAATTGCTTTGTTTATCCCATTTTTAGGGTCAGTTCATTTGTTTGATTGGGATGAAATTAATTTTGCTGAATCTGCTCGTGAAATGATAATTACAGGAGATTACAGCCGTGTACAAATCAATTATGAACCATTTTGGGAAAAACCTCCCTTATTTATTTGGCTACAAGTATTGTCTATGAAATTGTTTGGAATTAATGAGTTTGCAGCTCGTTTTCCCAATGCGCTATTTGGAGTGATTACCTTGTGTTATATTTATTACTGTGCTAAAAAAATATTTAAAGGTCATTTAGCTAATTGGTGGGTATTGTGTTATTTAGCTGCTATATTTCCTCAATTATATTTTAAAACAGGTTTGATTGATCCAGTTTTTAATTTTTTCATTTTTGTCAGCATCATACAACTTTATTATTCCATTAAATACAAGCCGACATTAATCAATACAAATAAACATGTTTTTTTGTCAGGGATTTTTGCTGGATTAGCTATATTAACTAAAGGCCCTGCGGCTTTGTTAATCATTGTTTTGGTTATGTTGACCATTTGGGTCATTAAAGGTTTTGTTAGTTTTTTGAGTTTAAAACAATTGTTCATGTTTTTCTTTACACTTAGTATCGTTTCATCTTTGTGGTTTATTCCAGAATTCATAAAAAACGGACCATGGTTTTTTATTGAATTTATAAATTACCAATTGGGTTTAGCTTCTCAGAATATTGCAGGACATCAACAACCTTTTTACTATCATGTATTGGTTTTGTTGATAGGATGTTTTCCAATATCTATTATTGCTTTAAGCACTTGGCGTAAAAATGAAATTTACACATACGATGAAAATTTATTCCGTACAGTCATGTTGGTTTTGTTTTTTGTTGTTCTTGTTTTGTTTTCTATCGTTAAAACTAAAATCATTCATTATTCCTCCATGTGTTGGTTGCCTCTTACTTTTTTAGCTGCTTATGGAATCGAAAGTGCCATACACAAACAAATTAAAATTAGGTGGTATTTTCATTTTATTTTGGTCATTATTGGTATTGTTATATCTACTTCACTTGCAGCTTTTCCAATAATAATGTCAAATTCAGAACTTAATCAACAGTTTATGGGGTCTATTAAAGATGAATTTACAAAACATAATTTCATGATCAGTATGGATTGGTCATACATCCATTCTGCTTTTGGAATTGCTTTGTTTTTAGCACTATTCGGTTATGTTTTTTATGTCATAAAAGGGCGATTAATGAATTCTTTTGGTGTTTTGTTATTGGTTTTCGCATTGGTAATAAATTTTATTAGCATTGTTTTTGTCCCACGAATCGAAGGATATACTCAAAGGTCTGCCATTAAATTTTTTAAGAACATTAGCAATAAAGATGTGTATATTTTTCATGTAGGATATAAAAGTTATGCTCCATATTTTTATTCAAAAATAAAGCCCTTAAAACCCCAAGACGGATTGTACAATGTGAATCAAAATTATTTAAAATTTGGCAGAAAAAACTCAAGCATTAAACAATTATCTGAATTGGAAAGAGGAGAATTGGATGATTTGCAAAAAGCTTGGCTAATGAAAGGTGATATCGACAAACCTGTTTACTTTGTTACAAAAATTAACGATGAAGAAGATTTGCCAGAGAATAAAGAAAAGGTAAGAAAAATATACAGCCTTGGTGGATTTAATTTTTATGTCAGATTTCCAGATAAAATTAAATAGAAATTTAATTAATAGAAAAATTCATCCTTAGGTTTTAAGTTTAACTTAAATAAATATGTAACACCTAAACTTAAATACGAACCTTTGAAATTCAAATTAAAATAGGGTTTAGTACTTGAATTTGAATTGTAAACATTTAACTTGGTTAATTCCGAAAAAGAATGTTTGTAATACACACCAAATAAAAACACATTGCCTCTTTTTGATTCATTGCCTACTTCTAATCCCAATGTAAACAATGGATTTATTTTTTTTTCATTGGTTTCAGTAATTTTAAATGTTCCATTTTTATTGCTAGTGCTTACAGATTTTGAATCCATCAATTGGCTGAATGTCATTCCAATGTTTTCTCTGATGAAAGCAACAGAATTTAATCGATGTTTATAGCTTATAAGTAAGGGGATTTCAATGTGATTTTGGTTGTGTTTTACTACATTTCCATTGCTGTTAGTATCATTAAATACTCTGTAGCCTTTAGATACAAACCTTCCACCAAGGCTGATGCTGAATTTAGGAGAAAATCCATAATGTAAGTGTATCCCTGTAGAAAGACCTGACCTAAATCTAAAATTAAAATTGGTTGGCAGAGAATCAATCACGCTTGGTTTTGAAGTGGCATATTGTAAAGAAGGGCCAATTCTAAATCCTTCTTGAGCTTTTGACAAAATAGGAAACAAAAAGAATAAAAAAATAAAAGACTGTTTCATCGTTTCAAAAATAATGAATAAAACGAATTAAACCTGAAATGTGTTACAATATTGAATTTTTAATGTCATAAATAGAAGTTAAAAGGTGTACATACTTGTGTAAATATTCATTACTTTTGTTGAATAATAACATGCTACAAAATTGTAATGCAATAATATATTTAGCTAATAAATTAAAAGAAATTCCTCCTCAGATTATACATCAAGCTAACATTAAAAATCCTTGGTTTACTGAAGAATTTATAAAATTGGCTGCTGTTAATTGGTCAAATACCCTATCAGAAGACAATTTAAATGAATGGACTAAAACCATTGCAATTCCTTCTAAAAAAATAAAAGTTGGTATCATTATGGCTGGAAATATTCCATTTGTAGGCTTGCAAGATTTACTTTGTGTATTAGTTTCTGGTCATAAAGCTGTCGTTAAATTATCTTCTCAAGATGAGGTATTGATGAAATATGCGATTCAATCGTTATTAGAATCTGGCTACATCAATGAAAATGACATTGAATTGAACGACAAAATGAATGAAGTTGAAAAAATAATAGCTACAGGTAGCAACAATTCAGCCAGGTATTTTGAATATTATTTTAAAAACATTCCTCACATTATCCGTAAAAATAGAACTTCTTTGGCTGTGTTATCAGGAAATGAAACAGACGATGAGTTGTTATCATTAGCAGATGATATATATCAATATTTTGGTCTTGGTTGTCGAAATGTTTCACATTTAATGATTCCTCAAAACATGGATTTACATCGGTTATACACAGCTTATGATAAATACATAGACATAGTTAATCACCACAAATACTATAACAATTACACCTATCACAAAGCAATATTGTTAATGAATTTAACAAAACACTATGACAATGGCTTTATGTTGTTTCAGGAAAAAGAAGATTTTAATGCTCCAATAGCTACTTTAAATTATCACTACTATCAAGATATAAAGGATGTACACAATTACATCAATCAACACTCTGAGCAATGGCAATGCGTTACATCTAACATGGATCTCAATTATCCAAGCATAAAATTAGGGCAAACACAAACTCCTAGCTTAAGTGATTATGCAGATAATGTCAATGTTCTTGAGTTTTTAAAATAAAATTATTAAATTATATTTCAAAAAATATACATTTCTAACCTTTATAATTATTAAGATCAATATTTCAATTTCTCAAAATTTTAAAATTGTAAATTTAAATGATTCAATAATTGAAACAGAATCTTTTAATTCAAAATTATAATTGAAATATATGGCATTATCTATTTGTTTCTTTTGATTAACTTAAAAGGGAAATTCAATAAGACTTTAAAAGATATAAGTATTAATTGTATCAAATATGTCTATAATTAAAAAAAGCAACCATTTACATGATTGCTTTCTTAATAGTCTATATGGTATTTAAATTACAGCTTACATATTTTAACAATTCCAAAAGAATTGCCAATTTTAATGTTTGCATGATATACTCCCGGAGCTAAATTACTGATATCTATCGTATGTGAATCCATGGTGTTCCATAATTCTGTTTTTACTGTTTTTCCGTTGATATCTGTCATTGTAATTTCTGCCATTTCAATGGAATTGTTCATTTTGAAATGAAGCAAATTTTCAGTAGGATTAGGATAAACCTCAATGTTGCTGTGCAATATGGATACTATTGAACTCGAATTGCTGTTATATTGATGAAATCCTTGTGTTAATAGAATACTCCCTGCGCTAAGTGTAGAAACTACTGTTTCTCCAATAGTCCATTGTACGTTCAAATTGCTGTTACTAAAACTACCACCTGAACTACCAATGACACTTCTTTCTATGCTTTGTCCATTTGCATGGATAACAAATAAACAAAAAACAAATGCTATAATTTTCATCATATGATTAATTAGTTATTTTAGCCCCTTTAGTATCAATGTACATAATTCCTTCACTTTTTGGTTTGCCAAACAATTCAGGAGTTAAATACTTGCCTTTGTCTTTGTTGTCTTTTGGTTTTTCTACAATGATAGGGTTAGCTTTAGCCCATGCATCATTTCTTACACCAGTTACTTGCCAGCTAACTTCAACATTAGGTACATTGGTTTGAATGATGAATTGGTTGCCTTCAATTTTTTGATAAACAATAGCGTTTGCAAATACAGAACCCATTACAGTTAATTGGTATCTAAAATCAATATTCAATGCTTGAAAATAAGAAGGCATTGTTACAGTTGCAAATCCTTGAGCATCTGTAGTAATATTGCCATTGTATATGTTCATCATTTCAGGACTTTCAACAAAACTGTGAATTAAATATTTGTTTTCAGGGTCTTGTGGATGGTCAATTTTAAATGTACCACCACTTTTACTTAAATTTCCTGTTACTTCAACATCACCTACAAAATAACCAGCATAGTTATTAGCTCCATTTGCTGCATAACCCAATATAGCAATGTTGTCTGCAGAGTTTGTAATTTCATTGGCAAAATATCCAGAAAACGCATCGTAGGCAGTAGTACCAGATAATCCACTAAAAACACCAAATGATCCACTTGAAGAACTATTAGTTGCTTCCATATCCAAATAGTGTCCTATTGCAAAACCATTTGCACCAATTACATCAGTATATGTTCCATAATTTCTTCTTGTTCCAGACAATGTTTGTCTAGCAAAAAAAGCAGCACCTGTATTTATTGTTGCATTAAAACCTCCTAAACCAACCAAACCAGCATTCAAGTTTGATGAACCCCTAGCCAAACCAACTACACCGCCAGAGAAGTTAGTGGTAGTGGTAGTAGTATCACAGTATCCCATGTTAGCACCATTAAAGTTGAAACCGTTGCTAGTAAATGCTGTACCTGGTCCAACAGATTGAAATTTAGCAAGTGGATTTGTTGTATTTACACCTACATTTCCAGAAGTAAAATCTATATGCATTCTTTCAATGCTATTGGTTAGTAATTTTACATGGCCAGTATTAGAGTTTACATTCAAATTGTTGCCAAATGATTGAATGGTAGCTTTTGTAGTAGAACCATCTCTGTAGGCTAAAAACGCATTTGTACCAGATATTTCAATGGTAGGTTTAGATGAACTGTAAGTTGGTTGTATCACAGTTAAATATCCTGTGTTTGAATTGGTATTAGAACCATTGATCATCACTTCGCCAGATTTTCTAATGGTCATTGCATTTCTTGAATTGGTTGCAAATCCTATGGAATCTGCAGTTGTTAACATCAAAGCTCCTGAACTATTGTTGTTTAATAATCCTAGATTGGATACAGCCCAACTGTTCATAGTTCCTGATGAAGCAGAACTGTATTTAGTCATTTCTAAATTAGAAGCATTAGCACTGATGGCTTTAAATGAAGCAGTTCCTGTAGATAATCCTGTACGAGATACCACGGCATTATTAGATGCTGATGAACTCACATCTAATCGCTCAGTAGGAGAGGTGTTTCCTATTCCTACATTATCAGTGTTGTTGTTGTGAATATGTGTGCCATTAACTGTCCAAGGAGTATTAATGACATTAGCTCCAGTAATGGTAATACCAGTTCCTCCAGTGTATGAACCTCCATTGTCAGTTGCAGGTGCCCACGCGCTTCCATTCCATTTTAATACTTGTCCGCTTGTTGCTCCATTTTGACCTAATTTCAATGTGTTACTGCTGGTACCGTTACCTGATAATGAAGCATCAGTTTGAACTGTTTGAGTTCCCCAATTATCACTTCCAGCTGATTCAGTAGCTGGTGCCCAAGCAGTTCCATTCCATTTTAAAATTTGTCCTGTTGTAGCTCCATTTTGAGCTAATTTTAAAGCATTGCCTGTGATACCACTACCACTTAAGCTGTTGTCTGTAACTACAGCTTGAGTACCCCAATTGTCACCTGTACCTCCACCTATGTCATTGCTAGGAGCCCATACTGAACCATTCCATTTCAATACTTGTCCATTGGTAGCACCTGAAACACTGATCTGATTAGGATTAATAGTCGCAGTTGGACTTAAACTTCCAGAACCATTGGCGTAGTTTGCATACATCACACTCACTATTTGAGTAGTTCCCATGTCTATATAATTTGTGCCTCCAGTTGCGTCCATTTCAACTTGAAAATATTTAATGCCTGTTGATAATTGAGTTAAAGTAGGATAGGTGCCAGTCACTGTAGTTCCTGTTCCTACAATAGTAGAAACCAAACCCAAAGCATTGGACATTTTAGTTTGTGTTTCTTGGTAAATGACAGTTCCCGTAGGGGTTGTTTCTCTGATTGTAAAACGGAAAGAAACATTTTGGTTAGCAATGGCTGCACCACTTGAATTTCGCACTGCTGCTTGGTAGTTAAAGCCATTAGGAGCTTGCGCAAAAACACTCAATGTGAGCATCATAGCACCTAAAAGTAAAGTAAATTTTGATTTCATTTTTTTTTCAATTTTTAAACAAACATAGGCATTATTAATTAAATAATAACCAAGTTCTTATTATTTGTGAATAAGTAATTTAAAACAATACATTGAGCATTAAATATGCTTTATATCAATTTCTTTTAATCTAAATAAAACCATTTTTTTGATTAAATCTAAATCCAACTTTTTATCTATAGGAAATTGAATGGCTCCTTTTGAAGTTTTATAATCCTTTAATTCATTGCTGAATTTTATAATGGCTGATGGAGTTGGATATATACCAATGTGGTTTTTATATGCAGCAAAATGAATGATGTTTTCTTTGTAGTGAAATGTTGGCATTCCATAACTTATTTTTTCGATAGCCTGAGGTGCAGCTTCTACAATAGCTTTCCTTAAATCAATCAATGTTTGAATGATGCTTTTTTCTTGTATTGAGATGTATTCTTCTACAGTGCCAAATTGCTTCATTTATTTGTTGTAATTTTCATTCAATTTAAGTAAACTATCAAGTTTTTGATTGAATTGGTCTTTTTTAGGTGCAACAATTATTATTTTAGGTTTGTTGTGAATGTATTTAAAATACATAAACAAAGCCGAGCCAATAAACACCAAAACAAAGGTGGACAATATGATTATTTTACTTTTTTTACTGTTCATTTTTCAATTTTAAAAACTTCTTCCAATTCCTACTACCCATCTATTAGCAATGTACCCTTTGTCAGTAAATGGTGGTCTGTTTAATATAAAAGGCACATCAAATCGCAAACCTAAGGGTTGAATTAAATTTCGTTTACCCCATCTTTTAATGCTTAACATGCTTCCAATTCCTGCATCAGCTCTTAATTTTCCAAACAATGGATTGGAATTAGATGGCAAAACAATTTGGTTATCTCCTAATATTCCTGCATCGCCAAACGCATACAAATCCAGATGTAAAAAATCCCTTAAATACTTAGGTTTAAAAGGAAAAAATTTATCAAAATCAATCTCAATGTTGGCAGCCATGCCTGTAGTACCTGAATATAAAGAATAAATATTTCCTCCTGCAAGTTCAGGAGCTAGGTATCCAGCATATCCTCTTAAATTTAAACCACCACCTTGTTGAAAATGATTGATGCTGTTACCATAACCTAGCCATTGTTGTGGAACCCAACCGCGTGACCTTGTGAATTTGCTTTCAAGCAATTGTTCTAAATTAGCTCCCGATAAATTCAATAACACCTCAGGGGCTATTTCACTTCCTTCGATGTGTTGCATGAATAATCTTGTTTTTATCTCAAATTTTTTCCAATTCAATTGATTGTTTAATTCTAAATAAATAGAGCCATAACTGTAATCTTTAGTGATGCCATTGCCCCTTAATCCTGCTTTGAAATTTCCACTTCCTTTCATGTACCTAAAATCTCTGCGGTAATCCACCATCAAACTGGCGTTGGTTTTATCTTCACGGTATGAATTCAATGAATCAAGCCAGTAAACTCTTTTGTTTTTTAATAGGCTAATGGACTTGTAATGGATGTCAATAAAATTTTTGCCAAATGTTTTTTTGAATCCTAAATTATCATAAAATATGCCATCTAAATACCTAGTGTCCCAATACACATAAGCATATTTTCCAACTAAATTTGAGTAACCTAATTTATACGAAAACAAATCTCTTTCTTTACCGTATTTATATTTACCACTTTCAGCACCAATTCCACTGTTATACCAAAAATGCACATCTAAAACGTGCTTTTGTTTAACATAATCGCTGTGTGAATAAATACCCAATTTCAAGCCATCCACAGCATTGAACCAAACATCCGGTCGAATGGAGTAATTTTGGTAATTGAAACTGATTGGCAAAGCTACTCCATTGTCAAATTTGAAATTTACTGGTAACTTGTATTGACTTCTGGTTTTGATGTTGTCTAATCTGTAAACATCAGCTAAGCGGTTGGTGGTATCTATTTCTATACGTTTAATTTTATTCTTTAATGTAATGGTATCAACATAAGTTTTGTTTAATAATCCCCAGCCTTTCCATGTTTTTAATGCTTGTTTTTGATCATTTTTAACAAAATAGGTGTTAGGAATGACATAACTGTAGTTTTTGTTTTTAACATCAAATACCTCTATGTCTAAAGGCATTTGCATGTCGCCTTTTCTTTTGAATTTTATTTGGTATTGATAGCTGCCTTTCTCCTTTTTGTTCACTCTTTTAAATGAACATATTTTATAATCTATTTGTTTAGTGGTTTCCATCCATTGGTCAAAAAACCAATTCAAGTCCACATGAGTGCATTCAATGATGGCTTGTCTGAAATCTTCAGGGTAGGGGTGAGCGTATTTCCATTTGTTAAAATAATGTTTCATGGCTTTCAAAAACAACTCATCGCCCAATACATATTGTAAATTATACAACATGGTTGCTGTTTTAAAATACACATGTCTGTATCCGCCTCCATGGCCAGTGGCAGAGTTAAAATCATCGCTATGTGTGTTCAGAGCTGCATCGTTTTTATTGATGGCATCATTTAAATACCCATTATATACTGTGCCTTCATCGTAAGTGTTAGCATGCATGGAAATTCCATTGAATTTTTTAATGCTCCAAGAAGTTAAAAATTGAGTAAATCCCTCGTCCAACATGGCGCGATAAGTTTCATTGTTGCCTATCATTCCAAAAAACCAATTGTGTCCTACTTCGTGAGCTATCACGTATTGATGACCAGGCCAATTGCCCCCATTCAATGTTATCATTGGGTATTCCATGCCATCTTGAGCATCGGCAGCTACTATTTTTGGATATCCGTACATGCCAATATCGGTGCTGTATATTTTTACTACTGAAGCTACAAAATTGGAAGTAGGTCGCCAAGCATGAGCATTTTTTTCTTGTGCTAAGGCTATGCATTTAATTCCATTCCATTCAGCTACATTAAATCTGTAACTTGGGTCGGCTGTAAAGGCAAAATCATGCACATTTTCTGCGTAATATTTCCAAGTTTTTTTATATCCTTTTGGTGTTTTAAATTTGTAATTAGTTGGCGCATAATAAGGTTTACCTAATTTATTAATGGCTAAAGTAGAATAATTGTTAATGTCCAAAGCGTTTTTCAAATCCTCTGGCAAAACTTCGCTCTCATTAGTGAGGTTTCCTGTTGCTTCCACAACATACTCAGATGGGAATGTCAATTCAACATCGTAAACACCAAAATCGCCATAAAATTCTTTTCCTAAATGTTGGTCGGTTTCCCAACCAAATTTGCGGTCGTAAACACATATACGAGGATACCAATGTACTCCATCAAAATGTTGAACACCATGATCAGTTTCAAATGTTTTAAATCTTCTGCGCATGCTGCCATTGTCCCACCATGTTTTGAATTGAATGTCAAATGTGGCTTTACCTCCAGGCAAAATGTAGTTTTTTAATTTTACTATCATGATCGTATTGTCAATGGTAAAATTCAGTTCGTTGTTATTGTGTTTGAGAGAGCTTATTCTGGTTCCATTTTTTAATGCTTCATTTTTTCCAAAATTAGTTTCTTCATGGTTTACTATGTTAATGGCGTGAGCGTAACTTTTAGGTTGAAAGGCATTTTGATACAAATGAAAATACACGACTTTAAGTGTATCAGGACTGTTGTTATAATAGTTGAGTTGAAGTTCAGCATTGATGAGTTTTAAGGTATCAATGATTTCTGCTTTTATTTTATAATGAACATCTTGTTGCCAATAAGCAGCGTCAGGTTTTCTGTTTTTCCAATAGTCTTTGTAGCTAAATGGCGACTGTGCCTGAATGCAATTAATAAATAGAGCAAAAAATGCAATTAATAGTTTATTCATATTCAATGGCGAAAGTAATAAGAATGTATGGATAAAAAAATATGAAATGAATGAATTGAGTTTCATGGAAATAATTGGGGTTTTTGTCGGATTTGAATTTTAGTTGTTCCTGTTTTTAACATTACTTTGCATTACAAAGTACTTTAAAATGTCTAATCAAACAAATCCAATAGAAGCAATCAACGACATAAAATCCATGATGGAAAAAAGCAGCAAACTATATTCTATCAATGGTTTTGCTGGGGTGTATGTGGGAATATTAAGTCTCATTACTGTTTCTTTTTTTTGTTTCATTTATCAGATAAATCCATTTTCAGGCGACCTATTACAATTAAACAAATTGCCATTCGAACATTATCTAATGGCATTGATTTTTGGTTTTTTATTGTTCACGTTTTCTTTTTTAATCGTGGTATTTTTAACCTATAAAAAATCAAAAAAAATGAATGTACCAATGTGGGGAACTTTGCCTAAACGAGTCTTGTTTCATTTTTTTCTACCTTTATCAGTTGGTGGGTTGTTTTGTCTGTTGATATACTATCAAAATCCAGATTATGTATTGCCTTTATCACTAATATTTTATGGGATGTCGTTGTTTAATGTTGGCAATTATACCTTTGAGAGTACCAAATGGGTAGGAGTGGTAGAAATGTTGTTGGGTTTGTTGTGTATCGTATTTTTACAATATCACATTTTAATTTGGGCTATAGGTTTTGGTTTAGTTCACATTGTTTATGGAATTTACATGCATTATCATTCAAAATAAATGATGTTAGAAGGATTTGATAAAGCATTTGAAAGCAAAGCCCGATTGGGTATAATGAGCATATTGGCTGTAAATGAATGGGTGAGTTTTGTTGAAATTAAGGAGCTATTACAACTGTCTGATGGAAATATTGCAAGCCACATTACAGCCTTAGAAAAATGCAATTACATTGAAGTTAAAAAACAGTTTGTTGGCAAAAAACCAAACACCAGTTACAAAATGACAGAACTAGGAAAACAATCATTCAAAAACCATATAGAAGCTTTAGGAAAATTAATTAAATAATTTTTTTTATACAACAACTTTGAAATACAAAGTACTTTTTAATATGAATAAATACAAACAACAACTCATCGAATTTTTAGCAAAGAATCTGTTTTTTCACCTTATTCCTTTGTTTTACAAACCCAAGTACAAAGCCATTTCCATGATGGAATTAAGCCAATGTAATCACAATTCATTAGGATACAACACCTATCTATTATTAGAAAAACAAGGTCTAAGTATTTTTGAAGGGTACGAAGTTCATGATTTAAAACATTGTTTATTAAACATAAGCATGGATGTAAAAGGGGAGATTTGTATGCAATATTTTGAATTAGGTAATGGCAATTTCAGTTTTTCGGTGTTGATGGTAGTAACATTTGGAACCCTGATATGCCCTGAGTACTACAAAGAATATAAAAGGCATTATACAAAAGGAAAACAATCCCATGAGTTAAACGGAATTGAATTAAACCAACATTTAAAGAGCAATTTAACTCAATTAAGACTAGATTTAAACATCAACTTATGAAAATCAAAATAATATTTCTAGTTATAGTGCTCAATCATTTGGTTGGAATAAGCATGAATTTTGTCGTTTTTTTATTGAGTTTAATGATACTAATAGGTATTCCTATACTGGTTTATCTTCTTTATTTTAGTATTAAATTGTTTAAATTTACAAACAATAAAAACAACAATTTTGACTTATTTACTGCTACAGTAATATTTTTATTTTACAATCTTATAATTTACATTTTTATTCATGAAATTGAAAGCGAAATTATTTCAGAATTTTCGAAAAATACATCAATAGCTCCAAGTATTTTCCCATTAGTAAATGTTGCATTAGCTATTTTACTCATTTTGTTTCTGTATCAAAGTAAACCAAAAATTGAATCCTAATTAACTCTTTTTTTAATGCGATTAAAATCCGTTTTATTTCTGTTGTCAATCAATCATTTGTTAGGAATTGCATTGAATATGGAAATTTTTATGTTAGCATTCTTTTTATTGATAGGCCTACCTATACCATTGTTTGTTTCCTTGTTTTTATTTTATCTGCATTGCAATAAAATAGATAAATGGGATAATGATTTATTGAAAAAAGTGTTCACTATGGGTGTATTTTACAATCTGTTTTTATTCATTTTCATTGCCTTTTTAAATTTGGATAGTTTATTCGAAAATGAACCATTCTTTTATTACTATCCTTTTGTTTTTATCATCATCAATTTGATGTTGATGACTATTGGTGTTTTTAAATCTTAATATTGGCTTTTTACAACTTTTATTGGCTTATTTAAAGTGTTTTCTAAGGCGATTTTTAAAATAATAAAGTGGGTAGGGTCATTTAAGATTTCAAAATATCCAATTTTTCTATCATATGATAACATGGATTCCTTGTTTGTAAAAGCAATGAAACTTTTACCATGTAAAAATTTTCCTTTGCCAGATACTATACAAATTTCCTCTAGTCCATTAATATTGCAATTGTATAAAAGGAATTCGTTTAAAATATAAATGCCTGTGTCATTATAGCTGTAATTTACTTGTTGGTTAATCGTTATGTAATCGTTTTCAACAAATTGATTAGTTAGATATTTAATGTTGTTATCAAAATGATAGTTTATAGAAATTAAAGGATTGAGTATTTTTAAATATTGAGTTATATAGGGGATTGTATCTTTGTGATAAATTTCTATAAATACTTGGATGTCTTTCACTCCATCAAAATTAATGTCGTACTTTTCTGAAATTAAAGTGTCTTTTAGAAATTGAACACGTTTATTTGGCAATCGCAAGTTTAAATCATCACCTAACCTTTCTTTAGTAGTGATATTTGAATCGCTATTTTGATTAATGATGGTTTTTACTTCCTTTTTACAACTGCTTATCAATATTGCAGCTAAAATTAACAACTTAGAATTCATGAACCTTTAACGATAAGCATTTCCATTTATTGTTTACAATAGCATAAAATATAAATTAAACTCTGATTCCGAAATAGAGTTTGTTATAAACCGAACTTGCGAGCCAATGACTGCAATGATTTATATTAAATTCAAATATAAGAAACTAATTTTTAATCATTCAATAAAGTCTAATCCCGAAGGGATGACAATTTTATAATCAATAAAATTAAAGATCAAATAACCCTGAAAGGGTGGCATTATGTCAATTAAATTTTCTCTACCTTTTACTGTCAATATTGCTAGAATATATATTTGTGAAAATGTTCATGTCATTATTTTTATTTTTTTATAATATCACCCATTCTGGGTTTTGGGGGATATATATTTAATTTCTATAATCATTTCAACCCTTCGGGTTTTAGTACATAAATTAATATAATAAAAAAAAAAAAAAAAGGCTATTCCAGAGGTGTACTATGAATAATATCAAGTAT